>DXGZ01000083.1 GCA_019113645.1 Candidatus Mediterraneibacter vanvlietii
ACAACAGGGCAGATGGGCAACTCGTTTCACTCAGACAATCCCATCTGCCCTGTTAACGTCATTGTGCCAGATCCCAAGTTTTTTAACTCCATTCCGAAGTCGCCAAATCCAACGCCCCTCCCCTTTGAAAAGCGTTCCAGACTTATATTCCGCAGTTCTCTGCGTTCTTCAAATCGGAAGAGTCAGAGCAAATGCAGATTTTGAAAAGCACGGACGCAGTCGGAAAGATATCGACTAAGAACTATAAATTTTTAAACTTGACAACATTGTTTAAAACTGACTGTCTGAATTCATAGATCTTAGTCGTTATCCTGCCGGTTCTGTCTGGCTTCTAAATCGCGAGTACGTCGAACCGGAAACTTACCGGTTAGGACAGCGCAGAAATCCGCGGGAGACAATTCTCGAATGTCTTTCGGAGGGAAGGGGATGCCGGAGACGGTGACTTCGGAGGGAGCTTTAGAAAAAGTTAATGAGCGGGAGAACTGCGTTGGATTGAAAATGGAAATTGTCTGAGCGAAGCGAGTTGTTCCATTTTCAATCCTGTTTTTAGCAGGTTTCCCGCTCATTTAGTTTTTCTTAGTTCCCGGAGCGGAGCCGAATCCGGTATTTCCTTCCCACAGAATATACTTTCAAAAATTATCTCCCGCGGATTTCGGACTTGTTCTATCCAGGTTTTCGGTCCGACAAACTCAGATTTCATCCGCTTTGTAGCACGCCATTGCATATGGTATGAAATATCCTTTCTCATGCCGGCAGACCGGGCATACGGGGGGAGCCTGCTGTCCTTCGTGGATATAGCCGCAGTTTGTGCACATCCATTTGGCAATGCTGCCCTTCCCGTAGTAAGTGTTGTTTTCCAGCAGTTCTGCCAGTTTAGCAAAACGTATTTCATGTATATGCTCTACTTCGGCGATCTGGAAGAATGCGGAAGCGGCTTCGTGAAAACCTTCTTCTTTCGCGGTGTCTCCGAACGCCTGATAGACGTCGGCATATTCTTCGTGTTCATTGTGTTCTGCAGCGCGGAGCAGTTCGCTTAGGGTTTCCTGCTGGTCGATGGGATAAGTGCCATCGATATGAATGGTTTCACCGGAAAGCTCTCTGAGCAGGTCATAATACCGTTCGGCATGCGCGCGCTCCTGATCAGCAGTATAGCGGAAGATATCCGCAATCGTGAGCATGCCTTCTTTTTCAGCCTTTTCGGCGGCGATTGTATATCGGTTGCGCGCCTGGCTTTCTCCGGCAAAGGCCCGCATAAGATTTTCCTTTGTTCTGCTTTCAGAAAAATTAACAGCCATGGTACATCCTCCTTTTTACAGAAAAGTATGTGCCATGGCTGAAAAAATATACATGCTCGATTCGGCTTCGTGCCGGAATTTCTGCGTAATATCAGTTGAATCCGATCAGGCGTCTTGCCACGCTGTAGGCGAGGGAAGAGACTTTTCTTCCCGAACGTCCTGGAAGGTTCATTGTCTGGCCTAATATGCCGTAGCGGATCTTAACATAGGTCTTATAATCTTTCCGCTTCAGATAGTTCCACAGTTCTTTCTTTTTGACAAGATTTTCCTGCTTTTTAGAACGGATGCAGAGGATGGATGACACGGTCATCATGATTGCAAGATAGTTGATCATGTATTTGCGCAGTTTTTTGCTTCCGATCATCTTCAGTTCATACATGGCGATCATTGTCTTTGTGACAAAGAGCTGCTGATCGATCCGGCTGATCATAACCTTTTCGTTTACGGACTGATCTTCGCGTCCGATAAAATACCTGTAGAAATCTACGTTCAAATAGTAGAGCGTGCGGACATGCGGGAGTGGATAATATACATAGATATTGTCCACGTAAAATGTGTGTTTCGGCAGAGAAAGCTGGCACAGCTTCAGCATTTCCGTGCGGTAAATAACTGAGTGCATGAGGATGTACTGATCCAGACGGAAACGGCCGATGTCATCCCAGCGGAAAATCTGGTTTTCCGGGAGTACATTGTCATAGCGGATGACTTTCTTGTGCTCCATGCCGACCTTTTCATAAACATAATTGGAAATTACCATATCAACCTGTGAATCCGCCTCTGTAAAGCCCTTTATGGCATCGAGGATTTTCATCAGGGAGTCTTCGTCCAGCCAGTCGTCGCTGTCGACAACTTTAAAATATTGTCCGGTAGCGTGCGCAAGCCCGCAGTTTACCGCATCGCCGTGACCGCCGTTTTCTTTATTGACAGCTTTTATGATCGTGGGGTATTTTTCCTGATATTGTTCGGCAATCTTCTGAGTGCCGTCTTTAGAGCCGTCATTAACGATGATGATTTCCACATCTTCCCCGCCGGGAAGAATGGAGTTGATTGCTTTTTCCATATACGCTTCCGAGTTATAGCACGGAATGGCAAAGGAGATATATTTCATTATTTTCCCTCCTCACAGAGAAGATGAACAGTGTTCTCTGTGTATAATTTCTGCAAAACGGAGCGCGCAGGTGGAAAATTCTGCGGCAGGCCGTCTGCCAGATTATTATAGCATTGTTTCTTGTGTATTGTAAAATTTATTTTTTTCGGATATAGTAAGTATACATAATAGTTCGGCCATCAGGGCAGGAACATGTTTTCAGAACGAATGAGGAGGAAGCAAATGAAGAAAAACGTGATCGTCGGACAGTCCGGCGGACCGACAGCAGTAATTAACGCAAGCCTGTACGGAGTGGTATATGAAGCTCTGAACAGGGAAGATGTATTCGGAACAGTATATGGAATGGTGAATGGTATCGAAGGGTTCTTGAACGGGAAGGTTATGGATATGGAGCCGCTGGAGCAGTCCGGAGAGCTGGAACTGATCAGGACAACACCGGGATCTTATCTTGGATCCTGCAGATATAAACTGCCTGAAGATCTGAATGATGAAGTGTACCCGAAACTGTTTGAGAAGTTTGCAGAATATGGGATTGGATATTTCTTCTATATCGGAGGAAATGATTCGATGGATACGGTGAGCAAGCTCTCCAGATATGCGGAAAAAGTGGCAAGCGACATTCGGTTCATGGGAATCCCGAAGACGATTGACAATGACCTTGTGATGACGGATCATACACCGGGATACGGAAGCGCTGCAAAATATGTTGCTTCTACAGTGCGCGAGATCTCTCTTGACGCATCTGTCTATGACAATAAGAAGTCGGTGACAATTGTAGAGATTATGGGACGTAATGCCGGATGGCTTACGGCGGCCGGCGCACTGGCGAGAAAATATGAAGGAGACAATCCTGTGCTGATCTATCTGCCGGAAACTGCTTTTGATCCGGAACGGTTTATCGAGGATGCGGCAAAAGCAATGGAGAAGGTATCGAACATTGTTGTCTGTGTTTCCGAGGGAATTCACGACGGAAAAGGAACATTCATCTGCGAACTGGCAAGCGATGTGGGGGTGGATACGTTCGGCCATAAGATGCTCACCGGTTCCGGCAAATATCTTGAGAACCTCGTGAAAGAGAAGCTGGGCGTAAAAGTACGTTCCATCGAGCTTAATGTCAGCCAGAGGTGTTCGTCTTCCATGCTTTCGGGTACAGATCTCAAGGAAGCGGTTGCATCCGGCGCGTACGGTGTGAAATGCGCTGCGGAAGGTGCGACCGGAAAGATGATCGCGTTTAAACGGCTGCCGGGCGAAGATTACAGGATTGATTATGTGGCAGAGGATGTGAATCTGATCTGCAATCAGGAGAAGACAGTGCCGCTTGAGTGGATTACGGAAGACGGCTCGGATATAGGAAAAGAATTTATCGATTATGCGTTCCCGCTGATTCAGGGGGAAGTGAGCGTTCCGACAAAGGACGGACTGCCGCTTTTTGCATATCGGAAATAAATACGGAATCGGCAGAAAAACGCGCCTCTCAACAGAGCTGAGTGGCGCAGTTTTTTTTCAGAGACATTTCGACAAGTCCGTGAACACCGCAGTGGACCATGCTCTTTACGGCGCTGTCCGTGTAGAATGCCATATGCTGGGTGTGAATTACATTTTTAAACTGACGCAGGTATGCCATATCACGGTTCGCGAAGATATCGGTCTTAAGGTCCCGGTGAACGATATCCTCCTCGTATTCCATGCAGTCAAGCCCGAGAGCGCCGATGTGCTCTGATTCGATGCCGGAGATCAGTGCCTTGACATCTGTGAGCGCTCCTCTGGCGCAGTTGATGAGAACCACTCCTTTTTTCATTTTAGCCAGTGTGTCCGCGTTGATCATGTGGTGTGTCTCATCTGTGAGCGGGGTGTGCAGGGAAATGATATCGGATTCGGCGTACAGTTTTTCAAGCGGAACATATTCCGCGAGATCTTCTATGCCGGGATTTTTGCGGCGGCTGTAAGCCAGAGTGCGGCAGCCGAAGCCGGACAGCTCCTTTATAACAGTGCTTCCGATCTGCCCGGTTCCGATGATTCCTACGGTCAGGTCTTTCAGCTCGCGTCCGATCAGCCCGCCCAGGGAATAATCATTTACCTGTGTGCGCCACAGAGCCTGCTTGTAATTGCGCAGGCAGAGAAGGATCATCATAATCGTGTAGTCGGCAACTCCGTGAGGGTCATACTGTGCGTTGCAGACATGGATACCGATTTTTTTCGCATAGGAGACGTCGATATGGTTATATCCGATGGTGCGGGTGGAGAGATAGATAATCCCGCTTTTTTTCATGAGGTCAAGTTCTGGTTTCCGGTAATTATACATGCCGAGAATGCTGACGCCGCTTCCCGGAGACAGTTTCGGAATCATATCCATGGTAAGTCCTTCGCTGTGAAGTTCCAGATCAATGCCCGGCAGCCGGGAAAGCTCGTTAAAATATTCTGTTTCATCTTCTCTTGCTTCAAATGCATAAATTTTCATAGTAATCTCTGTTATCCTCCGTTTTGGGAATGTGATGCGATGATTATATGAAACGGCGCCGCTCCTGTCAATCCAGCGCTTTGACGCGGCAAACCGCTGCGCTTCTGCGCGGCACAGCACACTCTGAAAATGAAAATCCCTGTCCCTCCATTGTTCTGATAAAAAAACGTTTTCCTGCATAGGTATGATAGAGGAGGTGGGATTGTGAGTCAGAAAATAGAAAACATTCTGAATCTTGCGCTGGATGCGACAGAAGATGAGCGGGCGCGCTCGGGAGAGCTGGATATAGGGTATGATCCGGCGACAAAGGAGTGGGAGGTGATTGTGAAATACTCAGGGTCATTGGGGCGGGGAAGAGCCATTGCGGAAGCGGCAGCGGAGCTGGCGGAAGGATATGCGATTGTCATTATAAAGGAAGACCGGATTGAAGAACTGGCAGCGCTTCCGGAGATAGAATTTGTCGAAAAGCCGAAGAGTCTGTATTTTGAGGACGATGTGGGGCGTCAGGTGTCCTGCATTGATTCTGTCAGAGTACGTCCGTATGGGCTGACTGGAAGAGGCGTGCTGATCGGCATCCTGGACAGTGGGATTGATTATGCGAATCCGGATTTCCGCAATGAGGACGGAACAACAAGGATTCTGGCGCTGTGGGATCAGACAGTTCCCGGATCGCCGCCGGAGGGATATTTTCTGGGAACAGAATATACGCGGGAGCAGATCAATGAGGCGCTGGCGCAGCCGGATCCGGCATCCCGTTTTGCGATAGTCCCGAGCGGTGATGTGAGCGGACACGGTACAGCGGTGGCGGGGATTGCTGCGGGCAGCGGGCGCGGAAGTGCGGGACAGCGATATCAGGGAGCGGCGCCTGAGTCAGAATTGATTGTGGTGAAACTGGGAATGCCGCGGGCAGATGGATTTCCAAGGACAACGGAATTGATGCAGGGAGTAGATTATATTGTAAAAAAAGCGCTCAGCGTGAAAATGCCTGTGGCGGTGAATGTCAGTTTCGGGAACACGTACGGCTCTCATGACGGAACATCCCTTCTGGAGCGTTTTTTCAATGACATATCGGATACATGGAAAAATGTGATCTGTGTGGGGAGCGGAAATGAAGGGGCGAGCGCAGGACATGCGGAAGGACAGCTGAGGGATGAGACAGAAACCGTAGTAGAACTTGCGGTTCAGGAGAGGGAGACTTCTCTGAATGTACAGATCTGGAAGTCCTATGTAGATGAGGTGGAGATATCGCTGGTCAGTCCGGGCGGGAGAAGACTGGGACCCATACAGGAGATTCTCGGCCCTCAGAGGATTTTTCTGGAGAATACGGAACTTCTGATCTATTATGGGGAGCCGAAGCCTTACAGTGTGAAGCAGGAGATTTACATATCTTTTCTCTCGCGCCAGCTCTATGTAGACAGTGGAGTGTGGAAGATCGTTCTGACACCCCGCAGAATCGTGGAAGGCAGATATCAGATGTGGCTGCCTGTGCAGGATGCTCTGAATATGGGAACGGCGTTTCAACAGCCTGAGAGTTCAGGGACGCTGACGATTCCGTCTACAGCATCTCTTGTAGTGACTGTGGCGGCATATGATGCGCGTACATTTTCTTATGCGGATTTTTCGGGAAGAGGATGGGCGGAGATCTATGAGGGCTCCGGAGTTCCGAAGCCGGATCTTGCCGCGCCCGGCGTTCAGGTGAACGCGCCGGTTCCGGGAGGGGGATACCGGGCGTTCAGCGGCACATCATTTGCCGCGCCGTTCGTAACAGGCGGCGCAGCTCTCCTGATGGAGTGGGGGATTATAAACGGGAACGATCCATACCTGTACGGAGAAAAAGTGAAAGCTTATCTGAGAAGAGGCGCGCGGGAACTGCCGGGATATGACAGCTGGCCCAATGCACTTCTCGGATACGGGGCACTGTGCGTGCGGGACAGTATTCCGCGGTGAGTATGCCGGGCTGCCGATGCCGAATGACGTCGGTGCGCTTAACGGGGAATGCGCAGACGTCCTGGCGTGTGATTTGGCGCGGCAGGACGCTGCGTGATTTGAACCCTGTACACGGGTACTCCCTCTGTGTTAGAATAGACAGAGAGTTTTACAGGATAAAATGACACAGGAGAATACCATGAGATCACTATTGATTTATCTGAAAGATTATAAGAAGGAAACCGTGCTGGCGCCTCTTTTTAAAATGCTGGAGGCGTCTTTTGAACTTTTCGTGCCGCTTGTGATGGCAGCGGTGATTGACGTTGGAATTGCAGGAAATGACAGGCCCTATATTATCAGGATGTGCCTGGTGCTGATCGCGCTTGGGGTGATTGGGCTTGCCTGCTCGATCACGGCGCAGTATTTTTCCGCCAGGGCGGCTGCCGGCTTCGGGACAGGTGTGCGTCACGCGCTGTTCGCGCATATTCAGAGTTTTACCTTTACAGAGATGGATACGCTGGGAAGTTCCACCCTTGTCACACGCATGACAAGTGATGTGAACCAGGCGCAGTCGGGCGTCAACCTTGTTCTCAGGCTGTTCCTGCGTTCGCCGTTTATTGTGTTTGGGGCAATGGTGATGGCGTTTACTGTGGATGTGCAGGCAGCACTGATTTTCGTGGTTGTTATCCCGGTCCTGTCGGTGATTGTGTTCGGGGTTATGCTGATTACCATGCCGTTGTACCGGAAAGTACAGACGAACCTTGACAGTGTGCTGCTTGCCACGAGAGAGAATCTGGCAGGAGCCCGTGTGATCCGGGCATTCAATAAGGAAGAGGATGAGAGAAAACGTTTTGAAGATGCAAACCAGATGCTGACAGATGCGCAGAAATTCGTGGGAAGGATCTCTGCTCTTATGAATCCGCTGACTTATATTGTGGTAAACGGCGGAATCATTGTTCTGATTTACGTGGGCGCTGTCCGCGTGAATGTGGGAAGCCTGACCCAGGGCGAGGTTGTGGCGCTTGTCAACTATATGTCCCAGATCCTGGTGGAACTGGTGAAACTGGCCAATCTGATCATTACTGTCACGAAAGCGGTGGCTTGCGGCAACCGGATTGAAAATGTGCTGAAGATCAAACCGGACATGAAATCAGGGGATATTCTGTGGGATGCTTCTGCGGAAAGCAGTGCGGACGAAGCGCATCTGACGGAAACGGAGAAAAATGCTGCGGCGCCTGCAGTAGAATTCTCCCATGTATCACTGACCTATAAGGGGGCAGGCGCAGAGTCTCTTTCGGATATCACATTCCGTGCGGGAAAAGGACAGACGATCGGTATCATAGGAGGAACTGGCTCGGGCAAGTCTTCTCTTGTAAATCTGATCCCGCGGTTCTATGATGCCACGGAAGGAGAAGTCAGGATTAACGGAAGAAATATTAAAGAGTATGATATCAAAAATCTCAGGAGCCATATCGGGGTTGTGCTTCAGAAAGCTGTACTCTTTAAGGGAACAATTGCTGATAACCTGAAGTGGGGAAATGAAAACGCCGCTCAGGAGGACATGGAAGAGGCACTGCGTATTTCTCAGGCAAAAGAGTTTGTTGACCAGAAACAGGGAAGGCTGGAATTCAGGATTGAACAGGGCGGGCGCAATCTGTCCGGCGGGCAGAAGCAGAGACTGACTATTGCAAGGGCGCTTGTGCGCAGGCCGGAAATCCTGATTCTGGATGACAGCGCTTCAGCACTTGATTTTGCCACAGATGCTGCGCTGCGAAGCGCGATTCATAATATGAAGGAAAAACCGACTGTATTCATCGTCTCCCAGCGAGCGGCTTCCATCCGGTTCGCGGATCAGATTATTGTGCTGGATGAAGGGGAGATGGCAGGAATCGGGACTCATACAGAGCTGCTTGAAAACTGCCCGGCATATCAGGAGATCTATTATTCCCAATTTCCGAAGGAGGCAGTGTCAAATGGCTGAAAAGAACATGACAGAGAAGAAAAAAGTAAAACAGAGTGAGACGCTGAAGAAGGTGTTCCGGCATCTTGGCAGGTACCGCATTTTTGTTGTGTTTTCGATTCTTCTGGCAACGGTATCGGTAGCCCTGACCCTCTATATACCGAAGCTGACCGGATATGCGGTGGACTATATTCTCGGGGCAGGGGCGGTTAATTTCCCGGGCGTGTTCCGGGTGATGATTCAGATCGGTGTCTGCACGCTGATCACGGCGCTGGCACAGTGGCTGATGAATGTGTGCAATAATAAGATGACCTATCAGGTGGTGCAGGATATCAGGAATGAAGCGTTCCGCAAGATTGAGATTCTGCCGCTGAAATATATCGACGGACATCCGTACGGAGATATAGTCAGCCGGGTGATTGCGGATGTTGATCAGTTCGCCGACGGTCTGCTGATGGGATTTACTCAGCTCTTTACCGGAGCTGCCACGATTGTGGGCACGTTCTGCTTTATGCTTTCCGTAAATGTGACAATTACGTTTGTGGTTGTCCTGATTACTCCGGTATCCTTTGTGGTGGCGAATTTTATCGCGAGACGGACATTTGCCATGTTCCGGATGCAGTCGGAGATCCGGGGAGAGCAGACAGGGCTGATTGACGAGATGATTGGAAATCAGAAGGTTGTTCAGGCGTTTGGACGGGGCGATGACGTCACGGAACGGTTTGACAAGGTGAATAAAAAACTGGGGGATGCATATCTGCGTGCTACGTTTTTTTCTTCCATCACGAATCCGGCTACCAGGTTCGTGAACAGTCTCGTATATACAGGCGTGGGAATTACGGGTGCGTTTGCGGCGATTAATGGTTCCCTGTCCGTGGGGCAGCTGTCCAGCTTCCTGAGTTATGCGAACCAGTATACCAAGCCGTTTAATGAGATATCGGGAGTGGTTACAGAATTTCAGAACGCGGTTGCGTGCGCGCAGAGAATTTTCGACCTGATCGAGGAAGAACCGCAGGTGCCGGAGCCGGACAATGCTGTAGAACTTTGCGATATCAGAGGAAATGTGGAAGCAGACCATGTGGAATTCTCCTATGTGCCGGGACAGGAGCTGATCCGGGATTTTAATCTGAAAGTAAAACCGGGGCAGAAGATTGCCATTGTAGGACCGACCGGGTGCGGAAAAACCACGCTGATCAATCTGCTGATGAGGTTCTATGATGTAAATGGCGGAAGCATAGCGGTTGAGGGAACGGACATCCGGGAACTGACGAGAAAAAGTCTGCGTGCAGGGTACGGAATGGTTCTTCAGGACACGTGGCTGAAGACCGGAACGATCCGGGATAATATTATGATGGGAAGACCGGACGCTGCGGAAGAAGAGATGATCGAGGCGGCGAAAGCATCCCATATCCATGGCTTTATCAGAAGACTGCCCAAAGGATATGACACTTGGATTACAGAGGATGGAGGCGGGCTGTCTCAGGGACAGAAGCAGCTGTTATGTATCGCGCGCGTGATGCTGTGCAGACCGCCCATGTTAATTCTGGATGAGGCGACATCGTCGATTGACACGAGAACAGAGATGCGGATTCAGGCAGCGTTTGCGAAGCTGATGGAGGGGAGGACAACCTTTATCGTGGCGCACAGACTGTCCACCATACGGGAGGCAGATGTGATTCTTGTGATGAAAGACGGACGCATCATCGAACAGGGAAACCATGACAGCCTGCTGAAACAGGGAGGGTTCTATAAACATCTGTATGAAAGTCAGTTTGCCCTCGCATCGGAAGCGGCGACGTAACGCGGCGGAAGGTGGAAGACAGAGAAATAGAAAGAGGGACAGGAGAAAAAGAGATGACAAAATTAAGTACATTATGTTATATCGAGCAGGACGGCAGGTATCTGATGCTGCACCGGACAGTGAAGGAAAATGACGTAAACAAAGACAAGTGGATTGGTGTGGGCGGTCACTTTGAGGAAGGGGAGAGTCCGGAAGAGTGTCTCCTCCGGGAAGTGAAGGAAGAGACCGGGTACACACTGACTTCATGGCGTTACCGGGGAATCGTGACTTTTGTGTATGGGAAGAATGTGGTGGAATACATGTCCCTCTATACTGCGGATGAATTTACCGGTGAGCCTGTTGCATGCGATGAGGGGGAACTTGAGTGGGTAGACAAATCCGCCGTTTCATCTCTTGAGCTCTGGGAGGGAGATAAGATTTTCTTCCGTCTGCTCGATGAGGAGAGACCATTCTTCTCTCTGAAGCTTGTCTATGACACGAAGGATGTTCTCCAATATGCGGCTCTGGACGGTGTTCCGATGGAGCTTTTTGATGAGGTTCGTCCGGATGGGAGCAGGACCGGAAAAGTGGTGGAGCGGAGTATCGCCCATGAAGAGGGAATCCTCCATGCGACTTCCCATATCTGGATCGTAAGGCCGAATGAAGAGAGCGGATATGATCTGCTTCTTCAGAAAAGAAGTGAGACGAAGGATTCCAATCCGGGATGCTATGACATTTCCTCCGCCGGGCATGTGGAAGCCGGACACGATTATCTGGAGAGCGCGCTCAGGGAGATGAAAGAAGAGCTCGGGATCACTGCTCTTCCGGAACAGTTAAAAGAGATCGGAACAAGACAGTGCGGATTTGAAGGTGAGTTCTACGGACGCCCGTTCCGCGACAATGAGCTGAGCCGTATCTATATCTATGAGGAGCCGGTGGAGGCAGAAGACCTGAAGCTCCAGGAGTCTGAGGTGTCTGAAGTGATCTGGATGGATTATGGAATGTGCAGGGAAATGGTAATCGGGAATCTCTTTTCACACTGTATCTATGTGGATGAACTGGATATCCTCGGGGAGGCGCTTGGAATTTTAGAGTACCCGTGGGACGAGTGAGTGTGACAGAGAGTGGTATAATATATGAAGCTGCCGGATCGTACAGTGGATCCGGCAGCGTTACTGTGCTGATACGGAGTAGAAAAGTCCTGCGTCCGGCGGCAGAAAATGCTTGATTCTGAACATAAAAACACCTGCATCTGCGATTTGATAATCGTAGCTTATGCAGGTGTGCTGTGTTTTATTCCTGAAATATGGATGTTTTATATTCGGGAACAGCTACTTCCCGGCAAGAAACGCGAGGAGCGCTTTCGATGAGTAATTCAGGATCAGATTCCGCGGAACTTTCGCAAGCCGCGCTGCATCTGCCGCATATGTAAAATCTCCTACGTGCTTTGTCCCGTGGCTGTCGCTGGAGAAGAGCACAGGATAATTATAGTAGACGGACAGGTTTAAAAGAATCAGATCGCTGAATTTTGTGTCGCCCCGATAGCCTTCCGGACTCAGGGAACTGTTGTTGATCTCGAGCAGTACGTGGTGTTCCATGGCTGCCTCGAACAGTTTGAACAGATCAACAGGGAATTTCGTGTCATCGCAGTGCCCGATAATTGATACGTGAGGATTTTTCATTGCGTTAATGTAAGCGGCGGTGTTTTCCTCTGCGGATCCCGGCTTGATCGTCGGTCTGTGCATGCTGGCGATGACATAATCAAGCGGTTCAAGAATTGAATCATCGAGATCCAGTTTTCCTTCATAATTTATAATATTCGCTTCCGCACCGTAGAGCATCCGGACGCCGAGCCGTTCGCGCTGCGCGTATTTCAGGTTCCGGAAGTATGAGACGCGTCCTCCTCCCAGTGTCGCGGGGCCATGGTCGGAAATTCCGAGCATCTTCAGATTCCTTGCCGCGGCGGCTTTGACCATATCCGTGATGGTGGCGCCGGAACCGTGTCCGCTTGCGATGGTGTGGGTGTGTATATCGAATTCGTAACGTTCGGTAATGGCAGCGGGTTCTGCTGCGCTGCGGCGGGCATGGTCTGTGTTATGTGGAAGTTGATAAAATGCCATAAAACAATGCCTCGCTTTCTGATAAAAGTATCACTGATTTCAGTATCCAACATTTTGTTTCCGGTGTCAATGGAAAAAACGCAAAAGACAAATAAAAGACAACGATATCTGTGTTGGTTTGTGTGGAAAAGGACTGTGGAAACCGTCTGAATGCCGTTGATTTACGTTGACTTACAGGGGTATATGAAGTATAATTATGATAATTGCAGGACAAGAAAAATCCGGTTGAATAAGTGGTTTGCCTGTGAGCGGAATCCTGCCCGCTGCGCATACCTGGCCGCCGGAACAGCAGAATTTGGGAAATGTTGGAGAAAAAACGGAAACTCACTAAAAACCAACACCAAAACAGGTTGACTGCTGTGGGATTGTGTGGTAATATTCAACTAGAAACAACACAAAACAAAATGTTTTGTAGAATCCAAGGAGGAGAAGAGATGCAAAACGAATACGAAATCAAAAAAGAAATGTGTGAGATCGGTAAACGAGTTTACAACCGTGGAATGGTTGCTGCAAACGATGGTAACTTTTCCGTAAAACTCAATGACCATGAGTTTCTCTGCACACCTACAGGTGTCAGCAAAGGATTCATGACACCGGAATACATCTGCAAGGTAGATGAAAAGGGAAATGTACTTCAGGCAAACAAAGGATTCAGACCGTCTTCTGAGATTAAGATGCATATGCGTGTGTATGAGAAGAGACCGGATGTAAAAGCTGTTGTTCATGCTCATCCGCTCTATGCGACAACATTCGCTATCGCAGGTATCCCGCTGACACAGCCGATCATGCCTGAGGCAGTTATCGCACTTGGATGTGTGCCGATCGCAAAATACGGTGTGCCGTCTACAATGGAGATTCCGGACGCAGTAGAGCCGTATCTTCAGCACTTTGATGCAGTTCTCCTGGAGAATCATGGAGCTCTGACATATTCTGACAGCCTTCTTGCGGCATACCACAAGATGGAGTCAACAGAGTTCTACGCTCAGCTGCTTTATCAGACAATGCAGATCGGAGGACCGCAGGAGTTCACACCGGAGCAGGTTGAGAGACTGTATGAGATCAGAAGACAGATGGGACTTCCGGGCAAACATCCGGCTAACCTCTGCCCGAACGCACAGGCAGGAAAACCGAGCTGCCACACATGCGGCGGAAACTGCGCAAGCAAAGCTGCAGCAGCTTCAACAGACAGCACAGACGCTGATCTGGTTGCATCCATTACAAAGAAGGTTATGGAACAGCTTGGAATGTAATAACGATGAAATGAGGCAGAGCTATGAATGAACAGGAGATTGCCAATGCGGTGAAAACCGTGCTGGATCAAATGAAAGGGGCAGCGCCCGTTCAGGAAAAACCGCATGTCTGTAAGTGCAAAAAGCATGTGATGAGCCTGAAACTCGCCAATGCTCTGATCGAAAAGGTCAAGGCGAAAGCAGAGGATATGGGAGTCAATGTTGTTGTCGCTGTCTCGGACAAGGCCGGGAGGCCCGTATCAGTCCAGTGTATGGACGATGCGTACATAGCAAGCTTTGATATTGCGATTAACAAGACTTACACTTCTGCGAGCCTGAAGATGTCCACTGCACAGCTTGCGAATTTAAGCCAGCCGGGACAGGATCTCTACGGCATCCAGTTTACGAATAACGGCAAGATCGTTATTTTCGGCGGCGGCGAGGTGCTTGAGGCAGACGGACATATCGTCGGGGCGCTGGGCGTCAGCGGCGGGACGGCGGAAGAAGACACTGCTATTGCGGCTTACGGAAAAGAAGTCTTTAAGGAGGTATTAGAGTGTCTGTAAATGAGCAGATGGTTCAGGATATCGTGCAGGAAGTTCTGGCAAAGATGCAGATTGCTTCTGACGTTTCCGGTAACAGAGGCGTGTTCTCTGATATGAATGAAGCGATTGAAGCAGCGAAGAAGTCCCAGAAGATCGTTGCAAGGATGACACTGGACCACAGAGAGAAAGTAATCTCCAATATCCGTGAAAAGATCAGGGAGAATGCAGAAATTCTCGCCCGCATGGGCGTTCAGGAGACCGGCATGGGCAATGTCGGACACAAAATCCTGAAACACCAGCTCGTTGCTGAAAAGACTCCGGGAACGGAAGATATTACAACAACGGCATGGTCAGGAGACAGAGGACTCACTCTTATCGAGATGGGACCATTCGGAGTAATCGGTGCGATCACACCATGTACAAATCCGAGCGAGACAGTCCTCTGCAACACAATTGGAATGTTTGCCGCAGGAAATACGGTTGTGTTCAACCCGCATCCGGCAGCAATCAAGACATCAATTTACGCGATTAACCTTGTAAATGAGGCATCCGTAGAAGCAGGCGGCCCGGATAACATCGCCTGCACGGTTGAACATCCGACGCTTGAGACAAGCAATATAATGATGAAACATCCTGCGATCCAGCTGATTGCGGCAACCGGAGGCCCGGGAGTTGTTACAGCAGTTCTCTCTTCCGGAAGAAGAGGAATCGGAGCAGGAGCAGGAAATCCGCCGGCACTGGTTGATGAGACTGCAGACATCCGCAAAGCGGCTGAGGACATTGTAAACGGATGTACGTTTGACAATAACCTTCCGTGTATCGCGGAGAAAGAGATCGTTGCAGTTGATTCCGTAGTGGACGAGCTGATGAACTACATGATCAACGAGCAGGGATGTTATCTTGCTTCAAAAGAAGAGCAGGATGCACTTACAGCTGTTGTCTTAAAAGACGGAAAGCTGAACAGAAAATGTGTCGGAAGAGATGCGAAGACACTGCTTGGCATGATCGGCGTGACAGTTCCGGACAACATCAGATGTATCACATTTGAGGGCCCGAAGGAACATCCGCTGATTGCAACAGAGCTTATGATGCCGATCCTCGGTGTTGTAAGAGCAAAAGACTTCGATGACGCGGTTGAGCAGGCTGTATGGCTTGAGCATGGAAACCGCCATTCCGCTCACATTCATTCCAAGAATGTAGATAACATTACAAAATATGCGAAAGCGATCGATACAGCAATTCTTGTTAAGAACGGACCATCCTATGCGGCGCTTGGATTTGGCGGCGAAGGATTCTGTACATTTACGATCGCCAGCAGAACAGGCGAGGGCCTGACAAGCGCAAGCACATTCACAAAGAGAAGACGCTGCGTAATGACCGACAGCCTGTGCATACGATAAGCCGTGCGCTTACGGCGTGAAAATATGTACGCAGGCTCGCCTGCGGGTACATATTTCTCACAGCGGAAGCATATGGCGCACGCCATCAGCGAGATGAAGTGAAGCGGAATCGAGCTGAGCACGGCGTGGAGAAGGAACAGCAAAAATAGGAGGTAGACAACATGGAAATGAATTCCGCTAATGTAGAAGCCGTCGTAAAACAGGTGCTTGAGAGCATGCTGGACAAGAAGATTCCTGCTTCCAGCACACAGCCGGCAGAAAGCCAGGCTGTTCCGAAAACAGCACATGTGGCTATGTTGACTTCACTTGAACACTATGACATCAAGGAGTTCCCGATTCCGGAAGTGGGAGACGGAGATATCCTTGTAAAAGTTGAAGGATGCGGTATCTGCGGAACAGATGCGCATGAATTCAAGAAAGACCCGTTCGGACTGATCCCGGTTGCCCTTGGCCATGAGGGAACAGGAGAGATTGTAAAAATGGGTAAAAACGTTAAGACAGACAGCGCTGGCAAACCACTGAAAGTCGGTGACAAAGTCGTTACATGTATGATCTTCAAGGATGATCCGGATATTGAAATGTTCGACCTGAACAAGAAGAATATCGGAGGCGCTGATGTATACGGACTGCTTCCGGATGACGATATCCATCTGAACGGCTGGTTCTCAGATTACATCCTGATCCGTGAAGGGTCATCCGTATTTAATGTAAGCGACCTTGATCTTGATTCCAGAATTCTCATTGAGCCATGTGCGGTTCTCGTGCATGCAGTTGAGAGAGCTAAGACAACAGGAATCTTAAGATTCAACAGCAGAGTTGTTGTACAGGGATGCGGACCGATCGGTCTGATCTGTATCGCAGTTCTCCGCACGATGGGTATCGAGAACATCGTTGCAGTGGACGGAAATCAGCAGAGACTTGATTTCGCAAAGAAAATGGGCGCTGACAAGTCCGTGAACTTTATGGAGTACAAAGGAATCGATGCTCTTGCAGGTGCAGTGAAAGATGCATTCGGCGGACATCTCGCAGACTTTGCATTCCAGTGCACAGGATCACCGGTAGCACATTCAAACATTTATAAATTTATCCGCAACGGCGGCGGACTCTGTGAGCTCGGATTCTTCATCAACGGCGGAGACGCTACAATCAATCCGCACTTTGACCTCTGCTCCAAAGAGATCACGCTCGTTGGCTCCTGGGTATACACTCTGAGAGATTATGCGACAACATTTGATTTCCTGAAGAGAGCTCAGGCGATCGGACTTCCGATGAAGGAACTGATCACACACAAATTCCCGCTTGAGGAGATCAATGAGGCTCACGTGACAAATCTTGCGCAGAAAGGCCTTAAGATCGCTATCGTAAACAAATAGGTGAATCATTATGGGAGATGCAGTAGGCATGCTGGAAGTGTTCGGGCTGGCGACAGCGTTTGCAGCGGCGGATGCCGGATGCAAGGCTGGAAACGTATGGCTTGAAACTTTCGATAAAAACAAACCGGCGAATGCAGATGAGTTACCCGTACCACTGATTGTCATGATCAAATTCCGCGGAAGCGTATCCGATGTCACGGCAGCGCTTGCGGCGGCAAAGGCGAGAGCAGAAGAGCTTGCAGGTGTTGTGAATGAATATGAGATCGCAAGACCGACAGAGGATACGGAAAAGATGCTCAAGATCACCGGATTGGACAAAGGTGAACCACATATCATAAACGAAAAAGATATTGAAGAGATTTAGGAGGAAATGAACAATGGCAATGGCACAGCAGGCATTAGGAATGGTTGAAACAAGAGGACTTACAGCAGCAATCGAAGCTGCAGATGCAATGACAAAAGCAGCAGAGGTTACTCTGATCGGAACAGAGAAAATCGGAAGCGGACTCGTAACAGTTATGGTTCGTGGAGACGTAGGAGCTGTTAAGGCAGCTGTAGAGACTGGCGCAGACGCAGCAGGAAGACTTGGCGAGCTTGTAGCAACACACGTAATCCCGAGACCGCACAATGATGTGGAGAAGATCCTTCCGACGATCTAGTCCGTCATAATTCATGCAAAGGAGCAGTCTCATGGGAAAAGCGTATGGATTCTTTGAGATCCCGAGTGTTACGGCAGCGGTGGTTGCCATCGATATCATGTGCAAGACCGCGGATGTGCAGCTTGTCACATGGGAGAAGAAACTGGGCGGACGACTGGTTACGATCATCATCCGCGGCGACGTATCCGCTGTAAAGCAGGCCATTGAAGCTGCCGCAGCGAACGGAATAAAAGAACCGGTATGCCATGTTGTGATCCCGAGTCCTCACGAAGAGGTGCTCAAGATTGTGAACAGCAGTGCAAACCGTGTAAGTTAGGAGGCAGTTTGATATGGCAGAGGAAAAGAAAACAACAACAGCCAAAGCGCCCGCCAAAACTGTACGAAGAGTAAGAAAGACGGCGCAGAAGGCGGAACAGGCTCAGGAGCAGCCGACAATTCAGAAGGAGGAAAGAAGAATGTCACAGGAAGCATTAGGAATGGTTGAAACAAGAGGTCTTGTAGCATCAATCGAAGCTGCAGATACAATGTTAAAAGCAGCAAACGTAGTACTTGTTGGTACAGAGAAAATCGGAAGCGGACTTGTAACAGTTATGGTACGCGGTGATGTAGGAGCTGTTCAGTCAGCAGTACAGTCCGGCGCAGACGCAGCAGGACGTCTTGGTGAATTAGTAGCTACACATGTAATCCCGAGACCGCACACTGATGTGGAGAAGATTCTTCCGGTTCTTAAATAATAGGGACTATTATTGACAGAGCTTACAGGGAACTGCACAAGACAGCAGTTCCCTGTACATACAAGGAGAATTGAGATATGGATAACAGTAATGTGGCATTAATTACAAAACTGGTTCTGGAAGCAGTTGAAAAACAGAAAACGTCTGATGAGGCAGGATATCTTGTCCCCATCGGGGTGTCCGCAAGACATATCCATCTTACACAGGAACATGTTGAAGTTTTGTTCGGAGAAGGCTATCACCTTACAAAGAGAAAAGAGCTCATGGGCGGACAGTTCGCATCCAATGAGACGGTTACTATCGTAGGACTGAAACTCAGAGCGATTGAAAATGTCAGAGTTCTCGGACCTGTAAGAAAACAGACACAGGTAGAGGTTTCTGCGACAGACGCGATCCGTCTCGGTGTGAAAGCGCCGATCAGAGAGTCCGGAAACATTGCAGGAAGCGCTGCGATTGCGATAGTAGGACCAAAGGGCGCGATCTATCTTGACGAGGGATGCATCATTGCCAAGAGACATATTCATATGTCCCCGCGCGATGCGATGGCTGCCGGAGTTCACGATGGTGATATCGTTTCTGTAAAAGCGGACAATGAACGCGGAACAATATTTAATAACGTACAGATACGTGTAGATGACAGCTTTACCCTTGAAATGCACATCGATACAGATGAAGCAAATGCTGCTAAGATCGCAACCGGCGATACGGTGAGGATAATATCATGCTGATAGGAAAAGTTGTTGGAAGTGTTGTTTCAACACGCAAATGTGAAAATTTGGTCGGCAATAAGTTTATGATTGTGGATGTTCTGGAGCATATGCATTCCGGCGCAGACCAGCTCATTGCAATCGATAAGATCGGTGCCGGTATCGGGGAATATGTGCTTGTGGCACAGGGCAGCGCAGCCAGAATTGGAAGCGGTATGCCGGATGCTCCGATCGATGCGGCGATCGTAGGTATTATTGACGACGGATCAGGACTGGAGTAGTGAAATTATGGATATGAAAGAATTAAGCAGCATAATGCAGCAAAACGGTATCGTCGGCGCCGGTGGTGCAGGATTCCCGACATATGCAAAGCTGGATGAGCGTGCGGACACGATTATCCTGAACTGTGCGGAATGTGAGCCGCTGCTGAGACTGCACAGGCAGCTGCTTGAAAAGTACGCCGGAGAGATCATAGATACATTTCATCTGATCGGTGAGACTGTCGGTGCAAAAGAAGTCATTATTGGTATCAAGAAGGCTTACAAAAAGACGATCGAAGCTGTAGAAGCTGTCATGGGAAAATATCCGGAAGTACGGCTTGGACTGCTCGATGAAGTCTATCCGGCAGGCGATGAGGTTGTTCTTATCTATGAAGTTACCGGAAAAGTTGTTCGTCCGGGCGGACTGCCGATCGAGAGCGGTGTCGCAGTGTTCAACGTAGAGACGGTCTACAATGTGTACAGAGCACTGAATGAAAAAACACCGGTGGAAGATAAGCTCGTTTCAGTCGTTGCTGAGGTAGAGAATCCTGTTACGGTACGTGTTCCGATCGGAACTCCTCTTGATGAGGTGGTTGCACTTGCGGGACACACGACGACACCGAATCCTGTCTATTTTGTAGGCGGCCCGATGATGGGTAATATCGGTACCGGAGCACAGCCGGTGACAAAGACGACAAACGCAATACTTGTCCTTCCGGAAGATCATTATATTATTCAGAGAAAATTACAGAAAACATCAATCGATATGAAACGTGCGGCAGCATGCTGCTGCCAGTGTACGATGTGCAGTGACTTATGTCCAAGACATCTTCTTGGACATCCGATTGAGCCGCATAAGTTCATGCTTGCAGCTACATGTAAAGATGTGCAGGAACCGAATATTTTCTTAAATACAATGTTCTGTTCTTCCTGTGGTCTTTGTGAGATGTATTCCTGTTTCCAGGGACTCTCACCGCGCAGCCTTATGGCGGAGTACAAAGCTGGTTTACGTGCGAACGGAATCCGCGCTCCGAAGGTAGAGGCGAAACCGGTAGGACCTGAAAGAGAATACAGAAAAGTCCCGATGGAACGTCTGATGGCGAGACTTGATCTGACGAAGTATAATCGTGAAGCGCCTCTTGATGAATCAGAGGTTGCTGTTAAGAAAGTACGCATCATGCTGAGTCAGCATATCGGAGCACCTGCATCGGCAATTGTCAAAGCAGGCGACAAGGTGACAAAGGGACAGATGATTGCTGAACCGGCGAAGGGACTGAGTGTGGGAATCCACGCATCAGTTACAGGTACAGTGACCGAAGTAAATGACAAATATGTTATCATAGAAACTTAGGAAGGACGTGCAGGCAATGAGTAAGGCAATTGGAATGGTAGAATACAGGACTGTTTCAGCGGGCATTACCGCAGCAGATGCTATGGTAAAGACCTCTGAAGTCAGTATAATTGAAGCTCAGACAGTATGTCCGGGTAAATATATTGCGATCATTACAGGTGACTTGAGTGCCGTAAAAGCAGCGGTGGACAACGCCAAAGAGCTGCACGGACTCCATCTGATCGACAGTTTTGTACTCGGAAACCCGCATGAATCTATTTTCCCGGCGATCTATGGCGCAGCACAGATCGAAGATGTATCCGCACTCGGAATCTTCGAGACATATGATGCGGCTTCCATTATCGTCGCGGCGGATGAGGCTGCCAAGACAGCAATAGTTGACCTGATCGAGCTTCGTATCGCCAGAGGTATGTGCGGTAAATCCTACATGCTTCTGACAGGAGAGGTAGCTGCCGTAGAGGCGGCAATCGAGCGGGCTAAGGACGCGGTAAAGGACAAAGGAATGTTCCTCGATTCTTCCGTTATTGCTCATCCGGATGCCCAGATTCGCGATGCAATTTTATAAAAGATCATGAACAGACAGGCTCTCCCCTGCTTTTACCTGCAGCTTAACGGCTATAACCGGGCGTGTGCAGAGCGGTCGGAGGGTCTGTTCTGGCGTAAGCAGGAGGCAGTGGAATGCTTGCAATCGAGAGACGTAACGAGATACTTGAAAAACTGCAGACTGACAGAAGAGTTGTCGTGAGCGAACTGAGCCAGTTATATGACGTCTCCGAGGAGACGATCCGGAGAGATCTGGAAAAGCTCGTAAATGACGGTTATGCCATAAAAAGCTACGGCGGCGCGGTCATTAACGAGAATATAAACATAGAACTGCCATTTAATATCAGAAAAAACAGAAACATAGTAGGAAAGCAGCATATTGCGGAATTAGTGAGTAATCTGATTCAGGATGGGGACAGCCTTATGCTGGACGCCAGTTCCACAGCAGTGTATATTGCAAAGACACTGCAGGAGAAAGGCAGAAAGAACCTGACGATTATAACCAATTCCATTGAAATTATTATCGAGCTGTTTGATGTGCAGGACTGGACAATCCTGTCAACAGGAGGGGCTTCGCGAGAAGGGTCATTCGCTCTTGTGGGTCCCCAGACAGACAGAATGCTCAGCAGCTACCATGTTGATAAAGCGATTATCTCCTGCAAAGGTATCGACATCTCTGCGGGGGTGACAGATTCGGATGATCTGCATGCCAACAATAAGAGAACAATGCTTAGTGCTGCAAAAGAGAAAATTCTTGCTGTTGACAGCAGTAAATTTGACCGGATTGCATTTACTGAAATCGGAACTCTGGAAGATTTGACAGCTGTGATAACGGATGAAAAACCAGAGGATAAATGGCTTCAGGTATTTAAAGATTCGGGTGTGAGATGCATCTATCCCGAATGAAGAGAGGACAGCTATGAAGAGCTTTGATATTAAAACAAAAATTTATTTCGGGGATCAGGCCCTTGACAGGCTGGAAGAGATCCCATATCAGAAGATTCTGGTCGTGACGGATCCATTTATTGCTGAGAGCAATATGATAGATATGGTGACGGAACCTCTCAGAAGAGGCAATAAACAATTTGAGATATTTAAGGACGTTGTGCCGGATCCCCCGATTGAGAAGATCAGTGTGGGCGTAAAAAAGATGCTGGAATACCGCCCGGATGCTATCGTGGCAGTAGGCGGCGGATCAGCAATTGACTCTTCTAAGTCAATCCGTGAGTTTGCGCTCCGCGTGGATCACTACGACGAAGTCGGACTGATCGCAATACCGACTACGAGCGGAACAGGATCAGAAGTAACGTCATTTGCCGTTGTAACCGATCCGGCAGAGCAGGTGAAATACCCGCTTGTGGATCGTTCACTGATGCCGGATGAGGCGATTCTGGATGCGGAGCTTGTAAAGAGCGTTCCGCCGTCAGTAACGGCAGATACAGGAATGGACGTGTTTACCCATGCTCTCGAGGCGTGTGTCAGCACAAACAGAAATGATTTCTCAACTGCGCTCGCAGAGAAAGCGATTGAGATATGTGGTGTGTTCCTTTTGAGAGCATATCTTGACGGAAACGATACACATGCCCGTCAGAAGATGCATTCTGCATCCTGTCTGGCAGGACTTGCATTTAACTGTGCATCTCTTGGGCTGAATCACGGTATGGCACATCAGCTGGGCGCTACGTTCCATATCCCTCATGGACGTGCGAACGCAATGCTTCTGCCGCATATTATCGAGTTCAACAGTGATATTAACAAGCACAGCAGAAGCCAGGCAGAGTATCTGCCGGCTGTAAAGAGATATTCAACAGCCGCACAGATTCTTGGACTGAGCAGCTATAATGAGATCATGACAGTGAGATCTCTTGTAAACTGGGTACAGTTTATGTTAAAAGAGATGAACATCCCGCTGTCGATTTCACAGATCGGAACGATCAAAGAGGCAGACTACATGGCGGCAATTGACAGAATGGCAGATGCCGCACTTGAGGATGCATGTACGGCGACAAACCCGAGGGTGCCGACAAAAGATGATGTAATGCGCATCTACCGGGCGCTCTGGTAAAGAAATCTGAGTTTGTCTGATTCTTTTGAGCAGGAGAATCGTTCGAGAACTGCGGAATAAAGTTTGTAAAGCCGTATTCAAAGGGGAGGGGCATTGTCTTTTGCTCCGCTCCATGGAGTAAGAAAAACTAAGGGATCTGACAAATGACTAAAGACAACAGGGCAGATGGGCAACTCGTTTCACTCAGACAATCCCATCTGCCC
>DXGZ01000084.1 GCA_019113645.1 Candidatus Mediterraneibacter vanvlietii
TAGATTCACTTAGACCCTGGAGCGGAACCCTGAACATGCCATCAGCCTCAGCAGAATACGTCTTAAAATGCTCCCCTGTTTTCGGAAATATCGTCTCAAAAAGTCAGCGAACCTGATCAACTAAATAGCTGCAAAATTTTCTTGATTTTTGGTTGACAAGTGGTGTGGAGTATGATAAATTATACATTGCGTTAAGCAAAAAACAAAGTAGAGTATCCACTCTCACCATAGCACAATCGGGTGACTATTGGTCTGATATTGAGGTAGCAGCGTCCGCGCACGCGGAACGGTTTTATTGATTGTCGGGTGGATATGATATTCACTCGTTTTTTTGTGTTTTCGCATAGGAACCTAAAGGAATTCATTTGACGGAGGTATACGACAATTAGCGATTTAATGATTAACGAGCAGATCAGAGACCGTGAAGTCCGTCTGATCAGCGAGAATGGAGAACAGTTGGGGATCATGTCAGCCCGTGAGGCTATGAAAATCGCTCAGGAAGCAGAGCTCGATCTGGTGAAGATCGCGCCGCAGGCAAAACCGCCGGTCTGCAAGATTATTGATTATGGAAAATATAAATATGAGCAGACGAGAAAGGAAAAGGAAGCGAGAAAGAAGCAGAAGACAGTTGAGGTCAAGGAAGTGCGTCTTTCCCCGAACATTGACACCAATGACCTGAACACAAAGATAAATAATGCAAAGAAGTTTATCGCCAAAGGGAACAAGGTTAAGGTGACACTTCGTTTCCGCGGAAGAGAGATGGCTCATGTCCAGCAGAGCAAACATATTCTTGATGACTTTGCAGAGACTCTTGCCGATGTTGCGGTAGTTGAGAAGCCTGCCAAGATGGAAGGAAGAGCCATGAGCATGGTTTTAGCTGAAAAACGCTAAGAAATGATATACCCGGAATGAGATCCGGTCAGGCAGCACAATAAAGGAGGAAATTATCATGCCAAAAATCAAAACAAATAGAGCGGCAGCAAAACGCTTCAAAAAAACAGGTACAGGAAAGCTGAAAAGAAATAAAGCTTATAAGAGCCATATCTTAACTAAGAAGTCAACAAAGAGAAAAAGAAATCTCAGACAGTCAACAATTACAGATGCAACAAATGTAAAGAATATGAAGAAGGTTTTACCTTATCTGTAAGATTTGGGTTTTGATGAAGGAGGATTAAGAAATGGCAAGAATCAAAGGCGGAATGAACGCTAAGAAGAAACATAACAGAACACTGAAACTGGCTAAAGGATACAGAGGAGCACGTTCCAAACAGTACAGAGTGGCAAAACAGTCTGTAATGAGAGCTCTTACATCAGCATATGCCGGAAGAAAACAGCGCAAACGTCAGATGAGACAGCTCTGGATCGCACGTATCAACGCTGCTGCAAGAATGAACGGACTTTCCTACAGCAAATTTATGCATGGTCTGAAACTTGCGAATGTTGATATGAACAGAAAGATGCTCGCTGAGCTCGCTGTGAATGACAAAGAAGGATTCGCAACGCTTGCAGCTATTGCAAAAGAGAAGGTTGCGTAGTAAAATAAAGGAAGAAGCCCGGTCCCTGTTGGGATTCGGGCTTTTACTTTTTTTCGGGGAGTGATGAATATGCGGAATCATGAAGTGACGGCAGAGCAGCCGCTGCTTAATCAGGCAGGAAACATAGGAGAGCCGGGCTGGGCCAGACGTCCGGTGTGGAAATATAACAGGCAGCAGATCACAGCGCCAAAATTTCGAATCAAGGAATGGGATTATTATCTTGTGATGAATGACAGGCATGGTGCTGCGTTTACCCTGTCTGATGACGGATATATCGGACTTCAGTCAGTTTCGTTTTTGAATTTCACGGAAAAATGGGAGCATACGGAGACGATCCTTACTCCTTTCCCAATGGGGAAAATGAAGATGCCTGCCTCAACGTCAGCCGGAAATACATTTTACAAAGATAAGCGGCTCCGGATGGAGTTCAGAGTTGAGAGTGGAAGGAGAATGATCTCCTGTGATTTTAAGAATTTTTATGACGGGAAAGATTTTTTCTGTGAGATCACGCTGGAACAGCCGGATATGGACTCAATTACCGTGGCAACGCCGTGGGAGGGAAAAAACGCGTTTTATTACAACCAGAAAATCAACTGTATGAGAGCGGAAGGGTATCTGTCTTTTGACGATACAACTTACTGGTTTGAGCCGGAGAAAGATTACGGCACTCTGGACTGGGGAAGAGGTGTCTGGACATACGATAATACATGGTACTGGAGTTCAGGCAATGGAACTGTCGGCGGGAAACCGTTCGGTTTCAATCTTGGTTATGGGTTCGGCGATACGTCTGCGGCAACGGAGAATATCCTGTTCTATGACGGTGTCGGGCATAAGCTTGACGATGTCACTTTCCATATTCCGGAGGACGACTATCTGAAACCCTGGACGATTACATCCAGCGACGGGAGATTTGAGATGGAGTTCACGCCGGTTCTGGACCGCGCAGCGCAACTTTCAGCTTTCATTGTTTCATCGGACCAGCATCAGGTATTCGGGAAAATGAGCGGAAAGGCTGTGCTCGATGATGGAAAATTTATTGAATTAAAAGATTTTATGTGCTTTGCGGAAAAGGTGCACAACAGGTATTGAAAGGGCTGGAAAATACCAGTGCATCCGTTTCCGCGGAAAAGAGTCTCCGGTAAATGCGCGCCGGGGATTCTTTCGTTTCTGAATAAATTTTGTAACGTTTTTCATGTCCGCGCGTTAATAAAGTGAAAGGAGGATGAGAGAGGGATGAGAAAAGAGGAGATTGATGAAGTGTATTATGGCGAGTTTGAGCCGGTGTCAGAATTCTATGAGAATCCGGAAGCAGTGCTGGACAATGCGGAACTGATCTGGAGCGCAGAGGAGTAACAGTTTGTTCGCAGTGGCTGTAAAAAAACTGCCGGCTGTAAAAAACAGGCTGTAGAAAAGCAGGCTGTAGAAAAAAGGTTGACATTGATATTGTACCGTGTTAAAGTCTTTATAAACCGATGAGGAAGAGTAAGTAGCTTCAGAATACTGCCGTACAGAGAGCTGCGGATGGTGGGATCGCAGCAGGTAAGTAATGAGGCGAATGGGCTTCTGAGGGCAAACTGAACGTACGGTGCGCGGCACCGGCAAGTAAGTGAGACGGAGACCGTACTTCGTTAGAAAAAGGCGCATATGACAGTATGCATGAGAGGGTGTTTACAACATCAAGCCGGGTGGCACCGCAGGAGTTTGTATGATTGGCTCTTGTCCCTGCAATGTTTTATTTGTATGGGATGAGGGCTTTTTATTTTACCGGAAAATCTGCCGGAGATATCCGCAGGACAGATTCCGGTCATTCAGCCTTGAATCCCGGAGTTAAGAAAGGAGAAGAAAAATGAGCGAGAAAAAGATTCCTTACAAAATTTATCTTGAAGAGAGCGAGATGCCCAGAGAATGGTATAATGTCCGCGCGGATATGAAAAACAAGCCGGCGCCCCTTCTTAATCCGGCGACATACGAACCTATGACAGCAGAGGAGCTTGGAACTGTGTTCTGTGAAGAACTGGTAAAGCAGGAGCTGGACAATGACAACCGGTATATCGAGATTCCGGAAAAAATCAGGGATTTCTATAAAATGTACCGTCCGTCACCGCTTGTCCGCGCTTACTGCCTTGAGGAAAAGCTTCAGACACCGGCGAAGATCTATTATAAATTCGAGGGAAACAATACGAGCGGCAGCCATAAGCTCAATTCTGCCATCGCGCAGGCGTTTTACGCAAAGGATCAGGGGCTAAAAGGCGTGACAACAGAGACGGGCGCAGGACAGTGGGGAACCGCGCTTTCCATGGCGTGTTCTTACCTTGACCTGGACTGTAAAGTGTTTATGGTGAAATGCTCCTATGAGCAGAAACCGTTCCGCCGCGAGGTAATGCGTACTTATGGCGCAAGTGTAACTCCGTCTCCTTCTGAGACAACAGAAGTGGGAAGAAAGATTCTCGCAGAACATCCGGGAACAACAGGAAGCCTCGGATGCGCCATCTCAGAGGCGGTTGAGGTGGCAACTCATACGGAAGGATACCGATATGTACTCGGCAGTGTACTGAATCAGGTGCTTCTGCATCAGTCCATTATCGGTGTAGAGACAAAAACTGCCATGGATAAATATGGCATTAAGCCGGATATTATCATCGGATGCGCAGGAGGCGGATCCAATCTCGGCGGACTTATTTCCCCGTTTATGGGAGAACAGCTTCGCGGCGAGGCAGATTATCAGTTTATTGCCGTAGAGCCGGCTTCCTGCCCGAGCCTGACAAGAGGCGTATATGCTTATGATTTCTGTGATACCGGAATGGTGTGCCCGCTGGCAAAAATGTATACGCTGGGAAGCGGATTTATTCCGTCCGCAAACCATGCCGGGGGTCTTCGCTATCACGGCATGAGTTCGGTACTGTCCCAGCTCTACCATGACGGATATATGGAAGCGCGCGCGGTAGAGCAGACGTCCGTATTCGAGGCAGCAGAGCAGTTCGCACGCGTGGAAGGAATTCTTCCGGCGCCGGAGAGCAGCCATGCGATCAAGGTGGCGATTGATGAGGCTATGAAGTGCAAGGAGACAGGAGAGGAGAAGACCATCCTCTTCGGACTTACAGGAACAGGGTATTTCGATATGTATGCTTATGAGAAATTCCACAACGGAGAGATGACGGATTATATCCCGACAGATGAGGATCTGAAAGCGGGATTCGATGGAATACCGAGATTTCCGGGGAATATGGAGTAAAACGGAAATTTGAGTTTGTCTGATTCTTCGATAGAGTAAAACGTCCGAGAAATGCGGAATAAAGTTTGTAAAGCCGTATTCAAAGGGGAGGGGCATTGTCTTTTGCTCCGCTCCATGGAGCAAGAAAAACTAAGGGATCTGACAAATGACTAAAAACAACAGGGCAGATGGGCAACTCGTTGCACTCAGACAATCCCATCTGCCCTGTTAACGTCATTGCGCCAGATCCCAAGTTTTTTAACTCCATTCCGA
>DXGZ01000004.1 GCA_019113645.1 Candidatus Mediterraneibacter vanvlietii
ATGTCCTTGTATTTAGTCCATGTCCGGAACTTCTTAGATTCACTTAGGCCCTGGAGCGGAACCCTGAACATACCATCAACCTCCGCAGAATACGTCTTGGAAGGATCCCCTGTTTTCGGAAATATCGTCTCAAAAGTCAGCGAACCTAATCAACTAAATAGCTGTATTGTTCTTGACAAGGATGGTCTACTGTTATAGACTTGAGATGAGGTCTATGATAATAAACCACATTGCTGTTCCGGCTTAACAGTACGAATGCGAAAAAGACTGATTGGAGGTTATATTATGACAGAACGGAAATTATGCGACAGTGAATACCGCTTTATGACACTGGTGTGGGAGGCGGCTCCGGTGCGCTCCGGGGAGCTTGTCCGGCTTGCGAATGAGCGCTTCGGCTGGAAAAAATCAACGACATATACAGTGATCCGTAAACTTTCCGAGAGGGAATTCCTGGAAAATACGGACTCTGTTGTGCGTGCCCTTGTTACGCGGGATGAGTGTCAGGCTGCAGAGACGGATTATTTTATTGATCGTACATTCAGCGGTTCCCTTCCGAAGTTCCTGGCAGCATTTCTGGGAGACAAGAAGATCTCTGCTGAGGAAGCGGAGGAGCTGAAACAAATGATTGATTCGCATCGGAAGAAATAGCGGGGCAGCTGCGTGTCTGCGCAGTACGGCAGAAAACACTGCGCCGGTGCAATCAGTCACAAAAAGAAAGGGGGAGAAAAGATGACGGTTCTAAGAGAGCTTTTCACTGCCATATTAAATATGTCCGTGACAGCCGGAATTGTGATACTGGTTATTCTGGCAGTGCGCGGACTGTTCCGGAACATTTCGAGGAAATATCTGTATCTGCTCTGGGCGATAGTGGCTGTCCGGCTGATCTGTCCCTGGTCATTGGAAAGCGGAGCGAGTCTGTTTAATATCGGAATTTTTGAAAATGTATCAGACAGAGCGGGAACCATGATGTGGTATGAGCCGGAGCAGAAGGATGCCGGTTCGGACAGAACTGTCTCCAGTACGTTTACTGAGGGAAGAAATGAATCGGTATCAGATCATGGTTTGCAAAGCAGGCCGATGACGGATGGCAGTGACAGCGCGGCGAACAACAGCAGCGCAGTAAACAGCAGCGCGGCTGATCTCAGTGCGGCTGATCTCAGTACGGCTGGCACAGGTAAGTCGCATATTGATACAGTGACCAGCGAGACGAAAAATCCGACGACAGCGTCGGAGCAGCTGTTTGATATCCTTGCTGTCATATGGATTGCAGGTGTATTCATTGCAGCGGCTTATCAGATTTATTCCTGGATCAGGCTGAAAAGGATTGTTCGCTATGCGATCCGGCTTGAGCCCGGCGTCTATGAGTGTGATGTTGTCTCTTCTCCTTTTATAATGGGGGTGATTTGGCCGCAGATCTATCTGCCGCTTCATCTGAGTGATGAGCAGAGAACCATGGCGCTTCTCCATGAGAGATGTCACATCGGAAGACATGATCATCAGGCAAAGGTTCTGGCTGTGATTCTGCGGTGCATTTACTGGTTTCATCCTCTTGTGTGGGCTGCGTTTCACTATATGTCCGCGGATATGGAGATGAGCTGCGATGAGATGGTTCTGGAGCGGATGGGCAGTGCGATGAAGGAAGACTATGGGGAATGTCTGCTTGCCTTTGCTGTAAAAGGATCCGGTATGACAGGGATTACCGCTTTCGGGGAATCTTCTGTGAAGAAAAGAATCCGAAATGTTCTGAATTATCATAAACGGGGTGTATTCTCAGGAATCGGCGCAGCGGTTCTGTGCATTGTCCTGTGCGTAGTGCTTCTGACGAATACTGCAGTGAGAAGCCCGGGGCTTTGGGTCGGCGGCACACAGGCGTATGGCTCTTCCGCCCATGTGAATGACTGGCTTCTCCAGGGGATCGGCTACAGACTGGACCGCAGAACTGTCTCCGCAGCGTTTTACTGTGAATTCTGGCTGGACGGGGAACTGGCGGGATACCGCCTGCTGGATGTCAGTGAGATCGGTACGGAGGCGGGAAAGTTCCCGGATCAGGGACAGCTGATATTGAAGCGGGAATATGATTTCTCCGATGAAGAACAGTGGAAAATCTACACCCAGCTGCTGCTTGCAGATGATACGGGACAGGAAGGGCAGATACCTCTGTCCGGAAATGTGACACTGACAGGCAGCGGCGTCGGCGCTTTCGGGGAAAATTTCTGCGTGGATGATAACACAATAACCCGGGAACTTTCATCGGATGACGATGTGGTTCTTGCAGCTTATCATATTGGAAGGGAATACGGCAGTGACAGTGCCGGGGTGCATTATACTTCCTGCGAAGAGCTGGATGACCGTGCGGATGGAAATTACTGGACGAATGATCCGGAGGAAGGCAATGGAGGTGAGCTTCTTTACCGCATGGCTGTTTCAGATAAATCAGCGGAAGAAATGCAGGATGAGTATCGCGTTTCTCCATGGGTGCGCCGGATGCAGCAGGCTGCGGTTCCCTACATCGGGGATGCCGCCGCAGTGATGGAAGTACTTCAGACTGTATTTGTTCAGGAGATGGGTGCATTTGACATTGAACTTGAGACAGGGGAAGAGCCATATATACTTACGATCCATTTCTCGGAAGAACCGGTGGATTCTGAAGTGTGGAATCAGAAAATGCGGCAGAAGGCAGTGCTTCTCCTGTCACTGATCGGAAATGCGGATATTGTCAGATGGACGTACCCGGATTCCGGATATGGGGAGATGAGTCTGGCTCAGGCAGAGGCACTTACAGGAGTATCGGATATAAAGGGATGTACGGATTCACCGGAAAATCTTCAATCTTTGTGGGAAGGAACGATAGCTTTTACGAATAATGCAGTATTTAATCTGGGTATTTGAGTTTTCTTATTTCGTTCGCTACAATAAATACGGTATAGAATAATTTGTGCGAAAGCTGTTTTCTGTTTAAGACTGAAATCCTTTGTTTACAGTTGGAGTTTCCAGTCAGGACAGAAGAAACAGGGAAAATGAGGAGAGAAAACAATGGGAAATATGCGTTATAGAAAGCTCCCCCACGGGGAAGAGACGATCAGTGAGATCGGTCTTGGAATGGGATCCATCCATGAGGGAAGCGAAGAAGAAATTGAGAAAACTCTGAGATTCGCGATTGAAAACGGCGTGAATTATTTTGATATGGCGGCGTCCGAGGCAAAGCCTTATCCGTGTTATGCCCGGGGATTTCCGTTATGAAACCGTTCGGGGGCGGGCAGCTTTTAAACGCGAAGACGTCTCCGTTTAAGCAGGCGCTGACGCGCACACAGTGCATTCAGTATGCCCTGGACCGCCCGGCTGTGCTGACTGTTCTGCCTGGCGTACGTGGATATGAGGATCTGAAAGACATACTTACCTATCTGGATGCTTCGGAGGAAGAACGGGATTATTCGGCGATCAGCCGGTTCACTCCTCAGAACGCGGACGGGATCTGTGTATACTGTAATCACTGCCAGCCCTGTCCGATGGGGATCAATGTTGGGATGGTAAACAAGTACTATGATCTCGCTCTTGCCGGTGATGCGATGGCGAAAGGTCATTATGAGAAACTTACGGTTCAGGCAGATGCCTGTGTTCAGTGCGGACACTGTGAATCCAGATGTCCGTTTCATGTAAAACAGGAGGACCCCATGAAAGAGATAGCGGCATACTTTCAGAAATAGAAGAGGAGCTGTTGTTTTGATATCTTGAGAACAAATCTCAAAAAATAACTTGCCTTGCTGAGAGAAATAGTGTATGATATCATCATAAGTTAGTTTGAGCTAACTAAACGGTATCCAATCACGCCAGCTTGCTTTCAGGAGGTTTTATATGAGTGTTGTTATAATAGGCGGTCATGACAGGATGGTCTGCCAGTACAAGAAAATCTGCAAACAGTTTAACTGTAAGGCAAAGGTGTTTACCCAGATGTCGGCAAGCCTGAGTAAACAGATCGGAAGTCCGGATCTGATCGTGCTCTTTACGAACACAGTATCGCACAAGATGGTGAGATGTGCTGTAGAAGAGGCGGAGAGATGTAATGCGGACGTGATCCGGTGCCACACCAGCAGCAAGAATGCGCTGGAAGAGATTCTCGGAAGTGTATGCGCATAGGAGATCCTCATAAGAAAACGAGAAAAGAGGGACATCGCACAGCAGCGATATCCCTCTTTTTTTCAGATGTTTTACTGAATCTTCAGATTCTTGAAGAGGTCTCCAAGATTAGTTCCGATGTTTTCGCTCTTCGGAATTACAACCTTTTCTTCCGGTTCTTCTTTTACTTCCTCGAGAGCCTTCATGCTCAGGCTGACTTTTCCATCTTTAATTCCGATTACTTTCACTGTAACAGGATCGCCAACAGCGAGAACATCGGAAGGAAGTTTTACGCGCTTCTGGGAGATCTGTGAAACGTGTACCAGACCTGAGAGCCCGTTTTCCAGTTTTACGAAAGCCCCGTAGTTCTGAAGCGTCTCCACGGTTCCCTGAAGCACCGTACCGATCTTAAGACTTGCGATCTGCTCTTCCCGTGCCTGTTTTTCTTTTTCTTTGAGTATTTCACGGGCGGAGAGAACGAGACGGTTCTTTGACTGATCCACATCGATAACCTGAACTTCAATATCTTTCAGCAGGTATGTTTCAAGATCTTCGATGTAGGTAAGGGAAAGCTTGGAAGCCGGAACGAATCCTCTGAGTCCCTCAACCATGACGATGACGCCGCCGTTTACGATTCCCTCTACTTTAACGGGAAGGACTGTCTTATTCTCCATATATTCGATAACCCGGTTCCATGGGTTTGCATCGTCAAAGTGATCTTCGTAGTCAGCCATTGTTTCCGTGGATTCTTCAGCGGCAGATTCCTCAGTCGGAGCTTCAACCGCGGCTTCAACGGTTTCGTTTTCCTGTAATTCTTCTTTCATTTCTTCACTCATTGTACAGCACCTCATTCATTTTTGATATTCATATAGAATCAGTATACCATAAACAGGAGGAAAAACACAACAGCTCATTCAGGTCATTAAAATAAAGGTTGACTATCAGCAAAAAAAATGGCAAGCTTTAGTAAGAAATATTCGTGGAAACAGGAGTCAGAATATATGAGCAGAGAAAAAGAGAGAAAAGTATATGTTGTAGGGCATAGAAACCCGGATACGGATTCTATCTGTTCCGCTATTGCCTACGCAGCGCTTAAAACTAAAATTACAGGAAGGATTCATGAACCGCGAAGAGCCGGACAGCTCAATGAGGAGACGCAGTATGTCCTTGACCGGTTCGGCGTGAAGGTGCCGAAACTTTTGTCTGATCTGAGAGAGCAGATCAAGGATGTGGAATTAAAGGAAGTAGAAGGACTAAAAAGCAGTGTATCGATCCGCACCGCATGGGAGAAGATGCGGGAGTCCAATATACATACGCTTCCGGTTACAAGGAGCGGGAAGCTGGAGGGTCTGATTACGATCGGAGATATCGCGAAGACATATATGGATGTGTATGACAGTACAATTCTTTCAAAAGCGCGTACACAGTACCGCAATATCGCGCGGGCCGTGGACGGTGAAGTTGTTACCGGGAATGAGTACAGCTACCTTTTAAAAGGAAAAGTGGCCATTGCTGCTTCCAGCCGTGTACTGATGTCCGAGTTTATCGCAAAGGATGACCTGGTAATTATGGGGGACAGAATTGACGCTCAGAGATGCGCGGTAGAAAAGGATGCAAGCTGCATGGTGGTCTGTCAGAACGCCCCGGTGTCAGATGAGATTATCCGTCAGGCTGAAGAAAGGCAGATTGTGATTATCCGGACTCCCCTTGATGCGTTTACAGCAGCGCAGCATATCAACCAGAGTATCCCGGTGAAGTATTTTATGACAAAGGAAAACCTGGTTACTTTTAAGATGAAGGACTATGTGGATGATGTAAAAGAAGTGATGGCGCGGAAACGGTTCCGTGATTTCCCCATTGTAGACAACAAAGGAAAGTTTCTGGGACTGATCTCGAGACGTCGACTTCTCAATGTGAAGAAGAAACAGGTCATCCTTGTGGATCATAACGAGAAAAACCAGGCTGTAGAGGGAGTGGAAGAAGCAGAAGTGCTCGAGATCATCGATCACCACAGACTGAGCAGCATTGAGACAATGGGGCCGGTATTCTTCCGAAATCAGCCGGTTGGGTGTACGGCGACGATTGTCTTTCAGATGTATCAGGAAGCGGGAATAGAGGTGGATCCGACCAATGCGGCGCTTCTGTGCTCAGCGATTATTTCCGACACACTGATGTTCCGTTCTCCCACATGTACGAAACTGGATGAGAATGCCGCGCGGGAACTTGCGGCGATTGCCGGAATTGAGATTGAATCGCTGGCGCAGGAGATGTTTAATGCAGGAAGCAACTTGAAGGGCAAGAGCGCAGAGGAAATCTGCTTCCTTGATTTCAAGCAGTTTACCGTGAACGATACGGTGTTTGGCGTAGGGCAGGTTAACTCCATGAGTGCGGAAGAACTCAAAGAGATCAAGGAGATTGTAGAACCACATCTGGAGCGGGCAAGGACGAACCACGGGCTGAATATGATCTTCTTTATGATGACAAATATTCTGACCGAGTCCTCAGAACTTCTGTGCTGCGGACCGGAAGCACGGGAAAAGATTCTCACTGCTTATGACCTTCCGGAGGATACCGGAGAGATCATGCTTAAAGGCGTGGTATCCAGAAAGAAACAGCTGGTTCCGACTCTCGTAGGAGCGCTTCAGCAGTAAAAGAGAAACCGAGGTTTGAAAAAAGGAGAGAACACCGTAATGTCGAAACAGTTATGGAAACCCGGGAATATGCTCTATCCTCTTCCAGCCGTTATGGTCAGCACTGCAGACAGGGAAGGAAACAGCAATATTCTTACTATTGCATGGACAGGAACAGTATGTACGAATCCTGCCATGGTATATATATCGGTAAGACCGGAACGCTGGTCTTACCACATGATTAAGGAAAGCGGCGAATTTGTCATTAATCTTACAACAGAACAGCTGGTTCGCGCCACAGACTACTGCGGCGTGCGCTCGGGGGAAAATACAGATAAGTGGAAAGAGTGCCGTCTGACAGCCGCAGAAGCCAGAACGCTGAAATATGCGCCTGTGATTGCCGAGTCTCCGGTTAATATCGAATGCCGCGTTGTCCGGATTGATGAACTGGGAAGCCACCATATGTTTCTCGCCGAGGTAACAGGGGTGCAGGTAGATGAGTCCTACATGGATGAAAAAGGCAAATTCGAGCTGAACAAAACCGGATTGCTGGCATACTCGCACGGAGAGTATCTGGGGCTGGGCAAAAGCCTGGGGACGTTTGGATACAGCGTGCGGAAGAAACCGTCCCGGAAAAAGAAAAAATAGGATCGGAAGGACAGAGAAGATATGCTATATTTTGAAAATGATTATTCGGAAGGAGCACATGAAAAAGTTCTCGCGCGCCTTGTTGAGACAAACATGGAACAGCTTTCCGGATATGGCATGGATCCATACAGTGAATCGGCAAAGGAAAAAATACGGAGAGCCTGTGACTGCCCGGAGGCAGACATCTATTTTCTTGCAGGCGGGACTCAGACGAATCAGTGCGTGATCAGCTCCATGCTCAATCCTTATGAGGGAGTTATTGCCGCGGAGAGCGGCCATATCGGAACTCACGAGGCAGGAGCAATAGAAAATTCCGGACATAAGGTCATCACACTTCCTCAGGAAAATGGAAAGCTTTCCGCTGAAACGCTTGCGGATTATCTGAGCTCGTTTTATGGCGATGAAAACCATGAACATATGGTATATCCGGGAATGGTCTATATTTCTCATCCTACGGAGTATGGAACACTTTATACAAAAGGAGAACTGGCGGAGCTTTCGGATGTGTGTTCTGAATATGGGATCCCTCTGTATCTGGACGGAGCCCGTCTGGGCTATGGAATTGCTGCGAAAGAAACGGACGTGACACTTCCGGATGTGGCGGAATACTGCGATGTTTTCTATATCGGAGGGACAAAAGTGGGGGCGCTCTGCGGAGAAGCAGTGGTGTTTACGAAGGAAAATACACCGCTTCACTTTGTAACCAGGATCAAGCAGCGCGGTGCGCTCCTGGCAAAAGGGCGTCTGACAGGAATCCAGTTTGACGCACTCTTTACGGAGGGGCTGTATTTTGAGATCAGCAGGAATGCCATAAAAACGGCAGACAGGCTGAAAGATATTTTCCGGGAAAAGGGCTATGAATTCTATCTGGATTCCCCGACAAATCAGATATTTATCGTGCTTGAAAATTCTCAGATGGAGCGGCTTCGGGAAAAAGTCATATTCAGTTTCTGGGAGAAGAAGGATGACACACATACAGTAGTTCGATTTGCCACAAGCTGGGCGACAAAAATGGAAGATGTCGAGAATCTTGCCGCACTTTTATAGAGGAGATGGAGAATCCTGCCAGGCAGGATTCTTTTTTTATTTCATAGGAAACTGCGTTTCCTATGAAATAAAAACCCTCCGGGCGGGATGCGCACGCCGCAATAGTGATATTTTACCGCTTTGCGGTATTGCGGCGGCGCGCAAAGTGTTCAAGCCCCTCAAAATTGAGGAAAAGGGGGAGTTGAAGTGGGCTTGCCCACTTTGTTCTTCAGATCCCCGAACGTGAGATTTATGTATAATTCTTCTCTTTCCGGCAAAGACTGACAGTATAAATAGTTCATAATTTACAAAATGAGAATGAATATCAATAAATGCATTGAAAAACCAAAAAGATTCTGCTAAGATACATATAGTTAGACAACACTAACTATATGTGAATGAATCATGTAAGCTCCTTTGTCCCGATTTGAAATCGGGACAGGGGATGTTTACCCGGGAAAGGATGAAATGAACATGAATTATTTGGAAATTGAAAAAGTGGCTGGCCGGGAGATTATTGATTCCAGAGGAAATCCCACAGTAGAGGCGGAGGTACATCTGGCAGACGGAACTGTAGCCAGAGGCGCGGCACCCAGCGGCGCGTCTACAGGAGAGTTTGAGGCCCTTGAACTTCGAGACGGAGACAGGAGCAGGTTCGGAGGCAAAGGCGTTTCCAACGCTGTTCGGAATATTAATACGATCATTAACGAAACTCTGCGCGGAATGGATGCCAGCGATATCTATGCGGTGGACAATGCCATGATCCGGGCAGATGGAACCAAAGATAAATCAAAACTGGGAGCCAATGCGATTCTTGCGGTATCGATTGCATGTGCACGTGCCGCGGCGCAGTCGCTTGACCTTCCACTGTACCGTTTCCTTGGCGGCGTAAACGGAAATCGTCTTCCTGTTCCAATGATGAATATTTTAAATGGCGGAGCACACGCTGCAAATACAGTTGACGTACAGGAGTTTATGATTATGCCGGCAGGTGCGGAAAGCTTTCAGGAAGGCCTGAGATGGTGCACAGAGGTGTTCCATGCGCTCCAGGCTCTTCTAAAGTCAAAAGGGCTGGCGACATCTGTGGGGGATGAAGGCGGATTCGCTCCGGATCTGGCAAGTGATGAAGAAGCGATCGAATACATTCTTGAAGCGGTAAAACAGGCGGGCTATGAGCCGGGCAGAGACTTTGTCCTGGCGATGGACGCGGCTTCCAGTGAGTGGAAAGGAAGTAAAAAAGGAGAGTATGTTCTCCCGAAATGCGGAAAGAAATTTACTTCAGCCGAACTTGTGGAACACTGGAAGAATCTGGTCGAAAAGTATCCGATCTATTCTATTGAGGATGGGCTGGATGAGGAAGACTGGGAAGGATGGCAGATCATGACGAAAGAACTGGGAGGAAGGATCCAGCTTGTCGGAGATGATTTGTTTGTCACGAATACAGAGCGGCTGAAGAAAGGCATTGACATGGGCTGCGGAAACTCTATTCTGATCAAATTAAATCAGATCGGATCCGTGTCTGAGACACTCGAGGCAATTAAGATGGCGCACAAGGCAGGGTATACGGCGATCACCTCTCATCGTTCCGGAGAGACAGAGGATACAACCATTGCGGATCTGGCGGTTGCTCTGAATACCTGCCAGATCAAAACAGGAGCGCCAAGCCGCAGTGAACGTGTGGCAAAATATAACCAGCTGCTTCGAATCGAGGAAGAACTGGGCGAGAACACCGTCTATCCGGGGTTTGAGGCATTTAATACCGCTATTTAGTTGATTAGGTTCGCCGACTTCCAGTGGAAATATTTCCGAAAACAGGGATACCTTCCAAAACATATTCTGCAAGGGTGGAGACTGTGTTCGGCTTCCGCTCCAGGAGCTAAGGGAAACTAA
>DXGZ01000085.1 GCA_019113645.1 Candidatus Mediterraneibacter vanvlietii
CATATGCTGCGCAATTCCTTTAAATATGTGAATTATAGTGATCTGAAGAAGTTTTCAGCAGACTTCCGGGCAGTCTATAATGCGCCCAATGAATCTGCGGCTCTTTCGGAACTGGAAATGATTAAGGAAAAATGGGGAAAGAAATATCCCTATGCGATCAGTAACTGGGAAAACAACTGGGAAGATGTAAGTTCTTTCTTTCAGTTTTCCGGAGATATCCGCAGAATTATGTATACGACCAATATCATAGAAGGGCTGAACCGTCAGTATAGGAAAGTTACAAAGACAAAAAGTGTGTTCCCAAGTGATACCGCTCTTGAAAAGATGCTGTTTCTTGCGAGCAGAAATGTAACAAAGAAGTGGACACAGCGGTACCGGAACTGGGATCAGGTGTTGAACCAATTGATTCTTTTATACGATGAGAGACTCACAGCATACCTGTAAACGGAAAACAGGAGTGGATGTAAAAACATCCATCTCCTGTCTTCACCTTATCCCTTCGGCATTTATAGTATTCCCATAAAATCCCACCTTATTCCTGAGGCCGGGTGTGGGCAGAGCCCACGATAAGGGATTGCTGATGCCGTTATTTGTGCTGCAAAAAATTTTAAAATTCATGCATAACATGAGTCATATAGGGAATACTATAAACAGATAAGTAATTCGACAGCAAAAAAGCAGAAGTTCCGACAAGACATTTATACATATCTGTTTCTTATCAAAGAAGAATTTTTCCCATAGACACAGAAAATTTTACGCTCTCGAATGGATCGGGGCTGTCGCACCTGAATTGGTGAGGCAGCCCCATTTTCAGCACTTCCTTACGAATTTAGAAAATACCGGGATGTTTATGAGTTTATTCCATTACCGATCAAAACAGTCTTTCCGCAAAAGGCAAAACCATACTTTCTGATCCGCTCTGCCGGAATCCCTTTATCCAGCAGATCAACAGCATAATTCTTAGCATCAATCTGCTGTAATGCAGCTTCTACGGTCTGTGACAAATTTTTTTCATCCTCCGGATCCTGAATTTTGAATTCAATAATAATTGCAGGATCATTGACACTTTTGGGCTCCAGCATAATATCATATCGGCCAAAACCGCTTTCTCGATTTGACGTTATGCGATAACGTTCTTCAAGGTCAACAATAAGCCCCAGTACAAAACCATGATAAAAACGTTCCGGTTCTGCTGCCGCTGATGGTTTTTTTTCGGTGTCAAAAAAACTGAACACAGACAAAGCAATGCGATTCATATATAGATTCATAGCCTTAATGTCATCTTGCAGCAATGCTTTAATAAACTCATTATAATTTGAAGCGGAAGGGGCAAACCAGCTGCGCACCAGTTTTTTGAGCATAAGAAGCACTTCAAAGTTCGTGACACTTAATTCATAAATCTGGTTCCATTCATCGTTTGTTTCCTTGATCCGACTGTTATTCACTTTCAGATAGCCGCTTGCCAGCATGAGACTCCAAATAGCATTTTCATCAATATCTAACTGATCATATACGATCTGTTCATCAATCTCTGCATATATGCATTCTTTGCGAAGCAGTTTTTCAAATGACTCCTTAACCTGCTTGTTTCCTTCCTGCAGAAGTTTTCCAATCAAATGGTTGCTGCTGGTATTGACCCAATAAGGGGCGGCGGTCCGATTATCCAGATAATTAAGGATGGACCATGGATTATAAATATCTTTCACCTTCCCAAAACAGAAGCCGTCATACCATTTTTTTACTTCATTTGTTCGATCCTCAAGCCCATATTCTTTTAATGAATTGAAAACTTCTTCCTCGGTAAAACCAAAACAGTCCGCATATTTATTCGACGTAGTTGTCACAACTTTCAAATGATTCAAATCAGAGAAAATAGATTCCCTGCTGATCCTGGTAATGCCTGTCATGATACCTCTGGCCAGATACGGATTATCTTTAAAGGTCGCATTTAACAGATTTCTGATAAAGTCTGCCAGCTCCTGCCAATATCCTTTTACATAAGCCTCCTGCATGGGAGTGTCATATTCGTCCAGTAAAAGTATCACATTTTTCCCATAATATCGATTTAAATAAGCCGACAGTTTTTTCAGAGTCAGGGAAGCCTCGTACTCCGGTGTCTCAGCAGAGACCTTCAAAAACTCTTCCTTTTCCTGATCACTTAAAACCCCTTCGTCTATAAGAAATCGGTATTTCTGATACAACATCTGAATTGTCGCGCAGATTTTTTTCTTTGCATCTTCATAATTTTTTTCTTTGATAGAAGAAAACGTAAGCGAAATAACAGGATACGATCCCTGCAGTTCCTGATATTTCTTTTCCTTCCATATATCCATGCCCTGGAAATACTTATTTCCTGCATATTCAACCGAGAAAAACTGTTCAACCATACTCATGGTGAGAGTCTTTCCGAAACGCCTTGGTCTGGTAATCAGGGTAACCTCGTCTTTCGATTCCCACCACTCTTTAATAAATCTTGTTTTATCTACATAGAAAATATTCTCATACTGGATTTTTGAAAAATCCTGCAGACCGATTCCAACAACTCGAGCCATTACATCACCGCCTTACCTGATTTTATTATTTACGCCGCAGCAGTTTCCTTCATTATAATCGAATTTGCATATAAAGTAAATTTTTCTTTATTCCCATATGCAGGCGTGTGTTAATGATCACGCCTGACTGCCGCCTGCATGCGGACTGTAAGGCCCTGATGATGACGGGGGGATGGAAGACGAAAGAGACAGCGGAGAATGATGAGGAATAAACGATGATAATTGATCTGCATAGTCATATCCTTCCGGGGATGGACGATGGCGCTGCATCAATGGAGGATGCGCTGGAGATGGCACGCATGGCGGTGGATGCGGGGACGGAGATAATCGCAGCTACCGTACACGGAGATTTTTCGCGCGGTCTTCTCAGACGGCTGGGCTGGAAGCGATACATGGAACGATACGGGAGCAGGCTGGCGGAATTCCGGCTGGAACTCAAACGGAAGCAGATCCCGCTTGAGGTGATGGAAGGGATGGAGATTCTTGTCAATAAAGATCTATTTCGCTTTATCGATGAGACCGAAGAGGAGGGGCTGCCCTCGCTGAATGGCGGCGGCAGTATTCTTGTGGAATTTGAGTTCGACGTTTCCGGGACCAGTCTGATGGACAGTCTGGAACGTCTGATGCAAAAAAAACGGAAAATCGTGCTGGCACATCCGGAGAGATATGACTGTGTGAAAAGAGATTCCGCTATATTGTATGCACTATATGATAAAGGGATTATACTTCAGGTTAATAAGGGCAGTCTGGCGGGGGATTTCGGACAGAGGGCTTACAGAAGGGCTGATCTGATGCTCAGAGAAGGAATTGCAGGAATTGTGGCTTCTGACGCGCACGATCCGGTTCTGCGAACCCCGGAACTGGATGAGACAGCCGATCTGCTGAACCTGTATTATGGACATGATGCGGCAGAGATTCTGTTGAAACGGAATCCGCGGCGGGTTCTGGAGGTAACGGATCCCGGCGGTGTCTGGAGATAAACGGATCCTGGCGGATCCTGGCGGTCTCTTGACATTCCAGGCATGATGTGCTAACCTTTTTAAAGATCAGAACAAGCAAAAGTATAACTGTGAAACGCAATGACGAAGAGAGTAATCTGCCGGAAATCTTACAGAGAATTCCCGGTGGCATGACGGTTTAGGCGAATGAAATGGCGTATGAGCGGTCTGCATAGCTGCTTTGCAATAAAGCCTTACAATATCCGCATGCCAGGCTGAGAGGGATGGATGAAAGACAGATGAACATGGCTTCCGAGCAGCGCACCGAACGGTATAGATCAGGACCGGATAAGTATGATTTTGATATAGGGTCCGAATATACGGTAAGGCTGCGATGGGTCCGCCCGTTACAGCGGAGAAGTGCTGTCCGGCACTTGCTGAGGCCGATTCCCGTGAGGGTGAGGCGAAAAGAAGTGGTAACACGGTGAAGATCCCGTCTTCTTATGTAAATAAGAGGGCGGTTTTTTTACGTTTTGGGACAGGGCTGTGCGCAAAAAGGGACAGGGGTACATGCAAAAAGGGACACACTAAAATTCAGTTTGGGACGTAGCAAAATTGAATTTGACTACGTCCCCAAGGAGGTAATTATGTCAGAAAAACCAAAGTATTACATCACAACGGCGATTGCCTACACATCAGGCAAACCGCACATCGGAAACACTTATGAGATCGTACTGGCGGACGCGATTGCGCGCTATAAAAGAAGCCAGGGATACGATGTGTTCTTCCAGACAGGAACAGATGAACACGGTCAGAAGATTGAGCTGAAGGCGGAAGAAGCAGGAATTACGCCGAAGGAATTTGTAGACAACGTTTCTACAGAGATCAGGAGAATCTGGGATCTGATGGATACTTCTTATGATAAATTCATTCGCACAACGGATGCAGACCATGAGAAGCAGGTACAGAAGATCTTTAAGAAACTGTACGATCAGGGAGATATTTACAAAGGATATTATGAAGGAATGTACTGCACTCCGTGTGAGTCTTTCTTCACGGAGTCCCAGCTTGTGGACGGCAAATGTCCGGACTGCGGACGTGAGGTGCAGCCGGCGAAAGAGGAAGCTTATTTCTTCAAGATGAGCAAATATGCGGATCGCCTGATTGAACATATCAATACGCATCCTGAATTTATCCAGCCGGTTTCACGTAAGAATGAGATGATGAACAACTTCCTGCTTCCGGGTCTGCAGGATCTGTGTGTATCCAGAACTTCATTCAAATGGGGAATCCCGGTTGATTTTGATGACAAGCACGTAGTGTATGTATGGCTTGACGCATTAACCAACTATATCACCGGAATTGGATATGATGCAGACGGAAACAGCACGGAGCAGTTCGGGAAACTCTGGCCGGCAGACCTGCATCTGATCGGAAAAGATATCATCCGTTTCCATACGATTTACTGGCCGATCTTCCTGATGGCACTGGGACTTCCGCTTCCGAAGCAGGTGTTCGGACATCCGTGGCTGCTGCAGGGCGACGGCAAGATGAGCAAGTCAAAGGGAAATGTGCTCTATGCGGATGAACTGGTTGATTTCTTCGGCGTGGATGCAGTGCGTTATTTCGTGCTTCATGAGATGCCGTTTGAAAATGACGGAGTCATCACATGGGAACTTATGGTAGAACGCCTGAATTCTGATCTGGCTAATACGCTTGGAAATCTTGTGAACCGTACTGTCTCCATGACAAATAAGTATTTCGGCGGAACAGTGACAGATAAGGGCGCTGCGGAAGAAGTGGACGCGGATCTGAAAGCTGTAATGGAGAATACGCCGAAGGCTGTGGATGAGAAGATGGACGGCCTCCGGGTAGCAGATGCGATTACAGAGATCTTCAATCTGTTTAAACGCTGCAATAAATATATTGACGAGACAACGCCTTGGCTGCTTGCGAAAGACGAGGCGAAGAAAGACCGTCTGGAGACAGTGCTCTGGAACCTGATTCAGGGAATTTCCGCAGGCGCAAGGCTGCTTGAATCATTCATGCCGTCTACCAGCAAAAAGATCCTTGAACAGCTCAGTGACGGGCATGTGACAGAGAAACCGGAGATCCTCTTCCAGCGTCTTGACCTGGAAGAAGTGATGAAGAAGGTAGAAGAACTGCATCCGCCGAAAGAAGAAGCTGCTGACGAGTCCGAAGCAGGAGCAGAGGAAGCAGTGATTGATATCGAACCCAAGGATGAGATTACATTTGAGCAGTTCGGTGCAATGCAGTTCCAGGTAGGTGAGATTATTGCCTGCGAGGAAGTGAAAAAATCCAAAAAACTTCTCTGCTCACAGGTGAAGATCGGAAGCCAGGTAAAACAGATCGTATCCGGCATCAAAGCTCATTACAAACCGGAAGAAATGGTCGGCAAAAAAGTGATGGTACTCGTGAATCTGAAGCCGGCGAAGCTGGCAGGAGTACTGTCAGAAGGAATGCTTCTCTGTGCAGAAGACGCTGACGGAAATCTTTCGCTGATGATTCCGGAAAAAGAGATGCCTTCAGGAGCGGAGATCTGCTAGGAAATATGCGGGTTTTCGTCAAAATTGACGGCAGAAAAACTGTCAAAAAGGGACAGGGGTATCTGCAAAAAGGGACAGGGTGAAATGCAGTTGGGGACGTAGTAAAAGTGAATTTTACTACGTCCCCAACTGATGTAATAGCCGTGAGTTATCCTCTGGCATCATAATACAAAACCGGATAAATTCTCCTTCCAGACACTGGAAGGATGAACAGTCTCGGATCATCAATCCCTCCCGGATGCATTTTTCAAACACGTCAAAGGAGGAAATCCCCTTCTTCATAATTCGGAGCAGCAGGAAATTCGCGTATGGCTGATAGGTCTTGCAGGACGACATAGCCGAGAGTCTGCTGTACATTTTTTCTCTTTCCGAGCAGATCAGCTTCCTCGTATGGTCAATATAATCCTGATCCTGGAGCATCAGCTCGCCGGCATATGCTCCGATGCTGTTCAGCGACCATGGGATCTGTTTCTCTTTCATGTCTCTGAGGAAATCCATATTTCCGCTAATCCCGTAACCGAGGCGCAGCCCCGGAGCGGCGAAAAATTTGGAAACGCCCCGCAGAATCATCAGATTCTGGAATTCTTCTGTTAAAGGAACCGCTGTCACAGCGCTGATATCCGGCGCGAATTCCACATAGGTCTCATCAATCATGACAAAGATATCGGATTCCTGGCAGAAGCTCAGCAGTTTCCTCATATCATCCTGCAAAATCGCAGATGAGGTCGGATTGTTGGGATTGCAGATTATGAGAAAATCATACCCGTTTTTCAGAGTCCGACACAGATCATCCACATCAAGCTGAAAATCATCTTCTTCTTTTAAATGATAATACTCCTGTGTGCTCCCGGACAAAGAGAGCTCCCGGGAATATTCGGAGTAGGTCGGTCCGAGGATCAGCGCATGTCTGGGATTCCGTGTCTCGATGAGCAGGGAGATCAGCTCGCTTGATCCGTTTCCTGGAAGAATGAAGTCAGCCGGGATCTGGCAGTATCGTGAGATGGCCTTCCGCAGACTGGTGTACTCTCTGTCCGGATAGGAGGAGAGCAAATCCAGGTGAGCGCAAAGCTGCTCTTTTACGTTTTCAGAGAGTCCAAGCGGATTGACATTTGCGCCAAAGTTAATGATCTCTTCTTTTCTGAGATGATAGTATTCGCATATTTTTTCTATATCACTTCCGTGAAATACAGGTCGTGTATTCATGATTCGTATCTCCTTCCCTCTGCAGTATGATACGGAATCACAGTGTCTCGAACAGAATACCAAGCGTGTTCGGACCACAGTGGCAGGAAATCGTACAGCTTGCTTTTGTGACGTGGATTTCCTTAAACTGAATGATTCCGTCTATTGTTTCCCGGACCTGGTCGATGTACTCCTGGGGAATGCCCGAGTGTGTAATGAAGAGCAGATCTGTGTTGATGTCAGAGTAGCGGGAAAGTTCATCCTTTACATATTTAATAAGTGCTTTATCGAGTGCTCCGCGGTATTTTTTGCCAAGCCCCATACTTCCGTCCACATTATTTACCTGTATGCAGGGCTTTAATTTCAGCATGTTGGCGCCAAGAGCTGCCACTGCGGAACATCTGCCTCCTGCGTGGAGGAATGTGAGCGTGTCGAGGACAAAGCTGGCATGACATTTGTGCGTGCGGCTTCGGAGCCTCTCGGCAATCGTCTCTGCATCCAGACCCTCCTGAATCATCTTCCCGGCTGCGACAACGATCAGCCCGGTGCCTGTGGAGAGATTGCAGCTGTCCACCACATGAACATGGCCGAGCTCTTCCGCGGCAATGCAGCAGTTCTGGTAGGAACTGGAGAGCGCGTGCCCGAGATTGACATGAATGACCTCGTATCCGTCTTCCACCCAGGGGCGGAAGTGATCGATATATTCGGAGACATTTACTGCGGAAGTCTTCGGAAGAACCTTGTTTTTATAATATTCCCCGTATACTTCCTCCGGGGTAATATCGATTCCGTCTTTGTAGTCCTTTCCGTTGAGGATAATGTGCAGCGGAAAATACTGGACATTATAGCGTTCTTTTAATTCCTGATCCAGATCGCAGGTGCTGTCTGCGCTTAGAATGATTTTGTGTGAATTAGTAGTTTCCGACATGATTTTGCCTCTCTTTCTTATATGACTTTACATCTCTTTCCGTTTGTCCTGTTGTTCCATATTCTAACAGAATTATACATAAATATCCAGACACGCAGCATCTAAATACACAGGCAGTCCGCAAATGCGCATGCTGCCTGCAAATATGCCGGCTCTGCCGGATGCGTGAAAAAACTGTGAAATGAAAATTATACAGTGATTTAACTATTGACATTTTAAAATTTATGCACTATATTATTAAAAACTTAACTATTAAAAATTGAAATACGCTGGGCGCAGTCCGGCGGTATTTCCATATAAAGAGGTGAGCATGTTTTGAAATGTCAATTTTGCAATAAAGAAAAGGTGGATCGAGTTTTTTACATAAACTGGATGGGGACGGTCTATCAGGTCCCGGTGTGCGCGGACTGTCTGCAGAAAATGTGGCAGCAGGCGGCTGCAGCAGGGAAGACGGAAGAATTTAAGAAATATACCGGCTGGTGGCCGGGAAGACAGGAGCCGAGAAGGCTGGGAGACCGGGCGTTTCCGGAGACCGCTGTTCCGGGACTGATCAAGAGAAGGAAAATCGCCGCACTGCGCACGCGGCTGAACGAGGCCGCGGAGATGGAAAACTATGAAGAGGCGGCGAGAATCAGGGATGATATCGCAATGATGGAAAAGGGGGTGTGTACACATGGAAATTAATCTGGATCATTTCAGTAAACGGACGCTGAGTGTGTTTCAGGAGACGCTGAAATTCGTTGCGCATATGGGACATGGGTTTATTGGCAGTGAGCATCTGCTCTGGGCGCTGGCAAAAGACCGGGGCTCCGCCGGACAGGCACTCCGAAGGAACGGACTGGATCAGAATCTGATTGAAGAGTATCTCCATCAGTATGATTTCGGCGCCGCTGCAGGCGGAAATTTCCGGGCTGTTCAGATATCGGGTGAGGCGGAGCAGGTGCTTCATATTGCCGAGCGGCACGCGAAGAGATGCGGACACACCGGTATCGAGCCGGAGGATCTGTTAAATGGGATTCTGGACGCCGGGGAGTGCGCGGCAGCGCAGCTGATTGCTTCTCTCGAGACCGATCCCGAGGAAGTAAGGATGGCTATGGGCACTGCCCCGGAACATGTATATGGAGCTGTGGATGAAGAATCAGATGGCGATGAGGAAGCTGACGAGGAGGCTGTGATGGAGAAATACGGCCTGGACGTCACTGAGAAAGCGCGTGAGGGCGGATATGACCCGATGATTGGCAGGGAGGATGTCCTGGAGCGGATGATACAGATCCTTTCGCGGCGCACGAAAAATAATCCGGTTCTGACCGGAGAGTCGGGAGTGGGCAAGACTGCAGTTGTAGAAGGTCTGGCACAGAGAATCGCGGATGGAAATATCCCGTCGAATCTCAGGCATAAGAAAATCATTTCCATGGATCTTGTCGGGATGCTCTCCGGAGCAAGGTTCCGGGGAGATTTTGAGGAGAGGATGAAAGCATTTCTCGAAGAGGCAGAAGCGGATGGAGATGTGATTCTGTTCATAGATGAATTGCACATGATTATGGGAGCAGGAGCGGGAAACAGCGAGACTATGGATGCGGCAAATATACTGAAACCGGTTCTTGCGCGCGGCGGTCTTCAGGTGATCGGCGCTACTACGCTTAAAGAATACAGGAGATATATTGAAAAGGACGCCGCGTTTGAGAGAAGATTCCAGCCGGTTATGGTAGAGGAGCCAAATGAGGAAGATGCGGTACGGATTCTGATGGGGCTGAAAGAGAAATATGAATCTTTTCACAGACTTACAATTACCCCGGAAGCGGTTCGCGCGGCAGTGGAACTCTCCGAACGTTACATACCGGACCGTTTTCTGCCGGATAAGGCGGTAGACCTTATGGATGAAGCGGCGTCAAAGATTAAGACAAGAGGGATGACAATCCCGCCGTATCTGATGCAGCTGGAGGCTGAGATCAAACGTATCGGCGAACAGAAAAAGCGGGCAGCGGATGCCCAGAACTATGAGGAGGCAGCGGTGCTGCGTGACAGTCAGAGCGCGCTGGTAAAAGAACTGACAGAGAAACAGGCTGCGTGGCAGAAAGAGCAGTGCAGCGTAGTGGACGCGGATGACATCGCAGCGGTTGTGGCGGCGTGGACAAAGATTCCGGTTACAATGCTTACGGAAGATGAAAGCAAACAGCTCCAAACTCTGGAGGCGTCTCTGCACAGCCGGGTAATCGGACAGGATGAGGCTGTGTCCGCGGTAGCGAAAGCAATCCGGAGAGGCAGAACCGGCGTGGCGGATCCGGAACGGCCGGTTGGATCGTTTCTCTTCCTTGGCCCCACCGGTGTCGGGAAGACAGAACTGTGCCGGGCTATGGCAGAGGTGATGTTCCACGATGAGAATGCGATGATCCGTCTGGATATGTCAGAGTATATGGAAGCCCATACAGTGTCAAAACTGATCGGCTCACCTCCGGGATATGTGGGATATGACGAAGGCGGACAGCTCACAGAACTGGTGCGGAAGAAACCGTACAGCATTGTCCTTTTTGATGAGATCGAGAAGGCCCATCCTGATGTGTGGAACTCCCTGCTTCAGATTCTTGATGACGGCAGACTGACAGACGCACAGGGACGGACAGTAAGTTTTAAAAATACAATTATTGTCATGACATCCAACATTGGCGCGCGGGAAATCACCGGCAAGAGTTCGCTTGGTTTTTCCAGAAATGAAGACAGTGAAGAAGAGAGAAGAGAACAGAATATCAGAACCCGTGTGATGGAAGCAGTAAAAACAACTTTCCGGCCGGAGTTTATCAACCGGCTTGATGAAGTGATTGTATTCCACCCGCTGAAACAGGAGGATGTGCGCAGAATCGCGTATCTGCAGATCAGGAAACTGTCAGAACGAATGGAGAAACAGGGAATCCGCCTGCATGTAGAAGAGAGCGCGGCGGAACTTCTGGCGAAAAAAGGTTACGATCCCGCATACGGAGCAAGACCGCTGCGAAGGGTAATCCAGTCCATGCTGCAGAATGCAGTGGCGGATAAGATACTGGAGGAGAAACCCGGGCCGGATGATGTGCTGGAAGTGAAGGCGGATGAAGAAAAACTGCACGTAGAGATACGAATCTGAGTTTGTCTGATTCTTCGATAGAGTAAAACGTCCGAGAAATGCGGAATAAAGTTTGTAAAGCCGTATTCAAAGGGGAGGGGCATTGTCTTTTGCTCCGCTCCATGGAGTAAGAAAAACTAAGGGATCTGACAAATGACTAAAAACAACAGGGCAGATGGGCAAC
>DXGZ01000019.1 GCA_019113645.1 Candidatus Mediterraneibacter vanvlietii
AGTAATTACCGATCTGGATGGAACAGAAAACAGACCCTATTGCAAAAACTTTTCTGCCGGGAGGGAGACTGTGAGCAGCTGACTTCGGAAGGGTGATTAGGAAAAGTTACGGCTTTGGGCAGGGACTTTAGGACTGACAATGAGATTGTCTGAGCCGCAGGCGAGTTGCTCATTGTCAGTCCTGCTTTTTGTCCATGCCCGGAGCCGTTAGTTTTCCTTATTGCCCGGAGCGGAAGCTGAACACAGTTTCCCTCCCGGCAGAATACGGTCTGCATATGCTCCTGTTTTCGTCTGATTTGAAACCGGTAATTATTGAACTGATAGCTGACTATCAGCAGAGGGGATACTTCTCTGTGAGTTCTGCCACAAGTTTCTTTGCAGCTTCCACGTTATCCTCGCTCTCGATCACCATGGCGATGATCTCTGCGATTTTGTCCATGTCATCTTCTTTCATTCCACGTGTTGTGACAGCCGGAGTTCCGAGTCTCACGCCGCTTGTCACAAACGGAGAACGGGGATCATTCGGGATCGTGTTTTTATTGCAGGTAATATGAGCGTCATCCAGACGTTTTTCCAGTTCTTTTCCGCTCACGTTATTCTCAGTCAGGTCTACGAGCATCAGATGATTATCCGTGTCGCCGGATACAATCTTAACCCCGCGTTTCTTCAGACCTTCGCAGAGCGCTTTCGCATTCTTTACTACCTGTTTCTGGTATTCTTTAAACTCCGGCTCAAGCGCTTCTTTGAAGCATACTGCTTTCGCCGCAATCACATGCATCAGCGGGCCTCCCTGAATTCCCGGGAAAATCGCTTTGTTGAAGTTAAACTTCTCATTCATCTCATTGCTGGAGAGAATCATGCCGCCGCGGGGTCCGCGCAGCGTCTTATGTGTCGTGGTCGTTGTCACATGAGCATATGGAATCGGGCTCGGATGCAGTCCTGCTGCCACAAGTCCCGCGATGTGCGCCATATCAACCATAAGGTATGCGCCCACCTCATCCGCAATCTCACGGAAACGCTTGAAATCAATCGTCCGCGCATATGCGCTTGCCCCGGCGATAATCAGCTTCGGATGACACTCCTTCGCGATCTCCTGAACACGGTCATAATCAATCACGCCTTCGTCATTCACACCATATGGAACCACATGATAATATTTTCCGGACATATTGACCGGTGATCCGTGGGTCAGGTGTCCGCCGTGATCCAGGTTCATTCCCATGTAGGTATCTCCCGGCTGCAGAATGGCAAACATTACTGCCATATTCGCCTGCGCTCCTGAGTGGGGCTGCACATTGGCATACTCACATCCAAAGAGTTTCTTTGCTCTCTCTCTGGCGAGTTCTTCCACCTCATCCACGCACTGGCATCCGCCGTAATACCTCTTGCCCGGATAGCCTTCCGCGTATTTGTTCGTCAGCGGGCTTCCCATTGCAGCCATCACTGCCTTGCTCACCCAGTTCTCGGAAGCAATCAGCTCGATATGAGAGTTCTGTCTCTCCATCTCCGCCATGATTGCATCGGCAATCTCCGGATCTGTATTCCGGATCTCATCAAAGTCGTACATCGTCCTATCCCTCCATTTATTCAGTATTTCATTTATCACTTACCTGCCCATTATAGCACAGGCACAGCTTATCCGTCTATCAGTTAAGTATTTCTGTCCGTTAAGGATTTGGAAAGCAGTACTCTGCTGTATCTGCGATTTTTTCGCACCAGGCGGCATCCGCTTACAAATCAAACAGTGAGAGCTGGTTGCTCTGCGGCAAATTGCCGAACAGCCCCAGATCATGCATGAGGTCGATCACGGTCTTGCTGACTTTGGTCCGCTGCCGGAAATCATCAAGAGACAGATAAGGGCCGTCCTTAGACGCCTCCTCCACAGCTTCCGCCGCCTTGTCTCCCATTCCTTCAATACTGGCAAGAGAAGGCATCAGCTTTCCGTCAATGATCTGGAACATCTTGGCTTTCGCCCGGTAAAGGTCAATCGGGAGAAACTCAAATCCGCGCGCATACATCTCCTGAACGATCTTCATATCCTTCATGACATCCTGCTCTTTCTTGCTCAGGGTATCAATCCGCTTCTTATAGTCTTTCATATAATAATCCAGCTTATCCTTCCCCTGACACATGATCTCATAGGAAAACGCGTCCGCACGGATTCCGAAATACGCTGCATAATACGCCAGCGGATAGTGGATCTTACAGTATGCAATACGGTATGCCATCATAACATATGCCGCCGCATGGGCTTTCGGGAACATATAGCTGATCTTTTTACAGGACCAGATATACCAGTCCGGAACATCCTGTTCCTTCATGGCCTCCTCCCACTCTGGTTTCAGCCCTTTCCCCTTTCTGACGCTCTCCATGATCGTAAATGCCAGCGCACTCTCCACTCCTTTATTGATCAGGTAAATCATGATATCGTCACGGGTACAGATTGCGGTGGAGATGGTTGCCTTCCCTGATTTCACAAGTTCCTGGGCATTTCCCAGCCACACATTCGTACCGTGGGACAGCCCGGAGATCCGGATCAGGTCAGAGAGTGTCTGGGGCTTCGTATCTTCCACCATCTGGATAACAAAGTCTGTTCCGAACTCAGGAATACCCAGGCATCCCAGCTTGCACCCGTCGATATCCTCCGGCTTGATGCCAAGAATATCCGTGCCGTGGAACAGCTCGATCACTTCCCGGTCATCCAGAGGGATCTCTGTCGCTATAAACGGGTGATCTGCATTGTATTCGTTCTCCATTGCATCGGATGTAATATAATCCTCCAGCGTACGGATCATCGTCGGATCATCGTGTCCCAGAATATCCAGTTTCAGCAGGTTGTGATCAATGGAATGATAGTCAAAATGCGTTGTTGTAATACCGCATTCCATATCGTTGGCCGGATGCTGTACCGGGGTAAATTCATTAATGTCATGTCCATGAGGAAGTACAACGATTCCGCCCGGATGCTGCCCGGTACTTCGCCTGATACCGGTACATCCCTCCGTGATCCTCTCAATCTCGCAGCGCCGCTTGCGCTGTTCATGTTCCTCATAGTAGTTCTTCACAAAACCATATGCTGTCTTGTCTGCAAGGGTTCCGATGGTTCCCGCCTTAAACGTGTGTCCTTCCCCGAAGAGAACCTCTGTGTATTTATGGGCTTTTGCCTGATAGTCACCGGAGAAGTTCAGGTCAATATCCGGCTCCTTGTCTCCCTTGAATCCGAGGAACGTCTCAAAGGGAATATCGAATCCCGCCTTTACAAGCGGCTCTCCGCAGACCGGGCATGCCTTGTCCGGCATATCATAGCCGCATCCGCCTGCATATGCCCGTACCTCATCGGAATCAAAATCACTGTAATGACAGTTTTTGCAGTAATAGTGCGGACTTAACGGATTGACCTCTGTAATTCCAGCCATTGTCGCAACAAAAGACGAACCGACCGATCCACGGGATCCAACCAGGTATCCGTCCGCATTGGACTTCCACACCAGCTTCTGGGCGATAATATACATAACCGCGTATCCGTTTGAGATAATGGAATTTAGCTCTTTCTCCAGACGTTCGGATACCTGGACCGGCAGATCCTCCCCGTACATCTCATGGGCTTTCCTGTAACAGATATCTCTTAACTCCTGATCGGAATTCTCAATGACCGGCGGACACTTGTTCGGATTAACCGGTGAGATCTTTTCCACCATGCCGGCGATCTTCACCGGATTGTCAATCACGATCTCCCGCGCTTTCGCCGCGCCCAGGTAGGCGAACTCCTCCAGCATCTCGTCCGTGGTGCGCAGGAACAGAGGCGGCTGGGTATCCGCATCGTCAAATCCTTTTCCCGCCATGATGATTCTCCTGTACACCTCATCTTCCGGATCAAGGAAATGAACGTCGCACGTTGCCACAACCGGTTTACCGAATTTCTCGCCGAGCTCAACAATTTCCCGGTTCAGATTCTGCAGGTCTTCCTCAGAAGTCACGTCCGGGACACGGTCACTCTCAATCATAAACCGGTTGTTCCCGATCGGCTGTATCTCATAGTAGTCGTAGAAATCCGCCAGTCTGGCGATCTGCTGGGCGGAGCGCTTCTCCAGAATTGCCTGGTAAAGTTCTCCCGCCTCACAGGCGCTGCCAATGAGAAGACCTTCTCTGTGTTCATTTAACAAACTTTTCGGAATTCTCGGACGCCTTGAATAATAAGTCATATGTGACTCGGTGATCAGCTGATACAGGTTATACCGCCCAATATTGTTTTTCGCGAGAATAATGATATGGTGAGTGGGCATTTTCCGGATAGCATTGACATTCCGGTCCCCATACCGGTTTACCTCTTTCAGCGTCGTGATATTGTCTTTTTTAAGCATTTCCACGAATTTGACAAAGATCTCTGCGGTAGCTCCTGCGTCATCCACAGCCCTGTGGTGATTCTCAAGAGAGATATTAAGGGCTTTCGCCACGATATTCAGTTTGTATTTCGACAGAGTCGGCAGCAGTACACGGGCTAATGCAACGGTATCTACATAGATAAAATGATCATCAAGTCCGAGGTTTCTGCAGTTCTGTTCAACAAACCCCACATCAAATCCCGCGTTATGGGCCACGAGGACACCGTCCCCTACAAATTCAAGAAACTGAGGCAGAATCGTCTCTATACCGGGCGAATCCATCACCATCTCATCCGTAATGCTGGTAAGATTCGTGATTTCGAACGGAATCGGACGTTTTGGATTTACAAAAGTGCTGAATCTGTCAACAATTCTGCCGTCCTGCACTTTCACCGCTCCGATCTCAATAATACTGTCCCGTATCGAGCTGAATCCGGTTGTCTCAATATCAAAAACAATATATGTATCGTCCAGAGACTGGTCTCCCGCATTCACCGCAATCTCTGTCAGGTCGTCCACTATGTAGCCCTCCACACCATAGATCACCTTAAAGGGATCATCCTTGTCCAGTGTCTCGATGTAATGATTGGCGTCCGGAAAGGCCTGCGCCACGCCATGATCCGTAATGGCGATCGCCGGGTGTCCCCAGTCATGCGCACGTTTTACAATGTCCTTCACCTCGGAAACACCATCCATATCGCTCATCTTTGTATGGCAGTGGAGCTCTACGCGTTTTATGGGGCTTAAATCTTCTCTTGACACTGTGAAGTCGCCGATCTTTTTGATGCCGGTCACCGAACCGATTGTCAGTTCTCCGTCGAACTTGTCGATCGTGGTGATTCCCTTGATTTTCACAAACGCGCCTTTTTTCAGTTCTCCGAGTATCTCCGGCAACTGATCATTCCGGGCAAACATTTTGACCATGATCGTGTCCGTAAAATCCGTGACAGCAAACATGATAATCGTCTTTTCATTCCTGATCTCACGGGTATCAAAATTAATAATCTTTCCGTGTACAGTGATCTCTCCCATCTCAGTGATCACCTGTTCCAGAGCAATCGGCTCGTCCTCAAAGTTCTTTCCGTAAATCAGGTTCGGATCATCCCCGACCTTCACAGGACGATAATAATCCTTTTTCTTAAACTCACCCTTCTTGAACCCTTTCCGGCTGCCGTTCTCTTTTCCTGCCTTCTTCGAAGCATTTCCCGACGAAGAACTCCCGGCTGCCTTCGATTCTTTTCCTTTACCTTCCCCGGATTCTTTCGCTTCAGCAGCTGGTTCATGTGCCGGAATGTCTTCTCCTCTCTGACGGGCCCTCCGCTCGAAAATGGCATTGATTTCCTGCTGAATCCGCTGCTCATCATATTCACGCGAGCCGGAAGAATCCGGCTCGCGGTAGGAAATCCGGATATCCGCAGGAATGCGGAACCGTTCTTTATAGATATGTTCCAGAAGTTCCAGTATCTCTTCTTTCCTTCCCTCTGATACAATCGTATCCAGCAGCTCCAGACAGATCACTCCGCCTTCCTCATAATGAATCTGCGCCTGCATGAACATATTTGCCGCAAGAACACTGATTTCCTTTAATTCAAGGATAATACTCTCCCTGTACTCTCTCATCAGTGCTTCCGCCGTGTACTGTCCGGACAGACGATACTCCTCTTCAATACGGATATCAACTGCTGTCCGCCCGAAGAGCTGTTCTTTGATCTGCCGCTCCATCTGCCGGATCTGTTTCTTCTGAATCAGATGGCGGCTGAAAATGTATATGTGAAGAAAATCACGCCGGGAATTCGTCGTGATCTTCTTAACCTCTACATCCGTAAATAATATCTGTATATCATCCTCTACTTTCAGAGTGGGGAATACGTTAAAAAAAGTCTTTTCGCTCTTTACCTGTTCCAAACTATCCTCTCCTGTCGATTTTCCGTCTGTCCCTAGTCATTCCAGTGCAGGAGTTCCTGCCGAAGCGTCTCGAGAAGCTCATCTTCTTTCACTTTCCTGATGATCTCACCTTTTTTGATCAGAAGTCCTTCGCCAATTCCTCCAGCTATACCGATATCCGCTTCTTTCGCTTCTCCCGGTCCGTTCACCACGCATCCCATCACGGCAACCTTGATATCAAGCGGGATATCCTCCACCATTTTCTCCACCTGGTTTGCAAGACCGATCAGGTCGATCTTTGTCCTTCCGCATGTCGGGCAGGAGACAACCTCGATTCCGCCCTTGCGCAGCCCCAGTGTTTTCAGAATCAGTTTCGCTGTGCGTATCTCTTCGGCCGGATCCCCTGTCAGCGAAACACGAATGGTATTTCCGATCCCTTCATGAAGAATAATCCCAAGCCCTACAGAAGATTTTACATTTCCTGAGTACACGGTTCCGGACTCTGTGATTCCCACATGAAGAGGATACGGGCATTCTTTTGCAATCAGCTCGTGGGCCTTCACGCACATCAGCACATCCGAAGACTTAATACTGACGACAAGATTATCATAGCCCATATTCTCGATCATGTGCACCTTGTCAAGCGCGCTCTCCACAATTCCCTCCGCGGTGACACCTCCGTATTTCTCAATCAGATGTTTCTCAAGAGAGCCGCTGTTGACGCCCACACGGATCGGCACGCCGTATTCCTTCGCCTTGTCCACGACAGCCTGCACACGGTCTTCCGTTCCGATATTTCCCGGATTGATCCTGATTTTATCCGCCCCGTTCTCAATCGCGGCGATTGCCAGCCGGTAATCAAAATGAATATCAGCCACAAGCGGGATATGAATACTTTTCTTGATTTCTTTTAACGCCTGCGCTGCTTCCATTGTCGGAACAGCACAGCGGATGATCTCACATCCTGCTGCCTCAAGTTTCAGAATCTGAGATACCGTAGCTTCCACATCCTCTGTCTTTGTATTTGTCATGGACTGAATCGCAACCGGATAATTCCCTCCGATGGTCACGTTTCCGATTTTGATTTCTTTTGTCTGATTCCTGTACATACGTATACTCCTTTCCTCGACTGCTTTCTCTGTGAACTTTATAAAATCCTTTTCCCGTTACAGAAGAAAAAGAGCTCCGCGAACGGAACTCTTTTCTGCTATTTCTGGCTGCGTTCAAATACCATCTGATCTCCGTATTCACGCTCTGTCAGTGTCAGTGTATTCTGCTCCACATTATAATCATAGGAACCGGAAAGGATGCCTTCTGTATAAGCATTTTCCGTCTGTACTGTGAAGATCTTTGTCTTTGTATCCACACTGTAATTCAGATTCTGTACTTCCCCGCTTTCCGCTTCTTTCAATGTGAGTTCTCCGTCATCACCAATCTCCAGAACCGCGCCGCTGTCCTCGCTGATCCACGTTCCTTCCAGAGGATTTCCCGTAAAAAGCTTGATAATAAAAAACGCTGCTATGATAATAATGAGTACCGAAGAGACCGTAAGAATCGTTCTCCAGATCGTACTTCTTTTTTCTTCGTTGTTTTCATAAATCATATAATATTCCCCTTCTTTTTCTGTCTTTCATTATACGGAATTCAAACTGTGATGTCAACGTCTCCATGAAGGGGAAAGTTCTTTTCCGCGGCAGCTCATCTGATCTTCTTTCTCAGAAAATCAAACAGCCTGTCCATCTCCTCATCTGTTCCCACAGTAATTCTCAGGTACTGTCCAAGTCTCTCTCCCGGCCAGTGCCTTACATATATTTTCTGTGCTTTCAGCTCCTCGAAGAGCTGTCCTCCGTCATAATCCGGGTGTTTTGCGAACAGGAAATTCGCCCTGGAATCTGTGAATACGAAGCCCAGTTTCTTCAGTTCTTCCTTGGCCCGCTCTCTTGTCGCAATAATCCGGCTGATGCTCTCTTCAAAATAGTTTCTGTCCTTTACTGCTTCCGCCCCGCAGACAAGCGCCGCGCGGCTCATGGTGTAGGAGTTGAAAGAATATTTCACATCATTCAGGCAGCGAATCAGATCCGGGTTGGACACTGCGAATCCAATGCGCATTCCCGCCATGCTTCTCGACTTTGAAAACGTCTGAGTAACAATGAGATTATCATACCTGTCGATCAGCTCCATGGCGGATTTCCCTGCGAAATCCACATACGCCTCATCCACGATCACAACAGAGTCCCTGTTATGTTCCAGAATATCCTCTACAAAATCAAGTTCCTCATAGACTGCGGTAGGCGCATTCGGATTCGGAAAAATGATCCCTCCGTTTTCTCTGTAGTAGTCTTCCCTCACAATGCGGAAATTATCATCCAGCTTCGGGCACTCATAGGGAATCCCGTAAAGTCCGGCCCACACTTTATAAAAGGAATATGTAATATCCGGAAACAGGATCGGTCTGCCCGAATTAAAAAACGTCAGAAAACAGAGTGAAATCACATCATCCGATCCAACTCCGACAAACACCTGATCGCTGCCGACACCGTATTCATCCGCCAGGGCATCAACGAGGATGCCGCATGCCGGATCCGGATAGAGCCTGAAATCTTCAGCTCTCAGCGTCTCCAGCGCCTTCTGCACTCCAGGCGCTGGCGGATAAGGATTCTCGTTCGTGTTTAATTTGATTACTTTCTCCTGGGGCTGTTCGCCGGGAACATACGGTTCCACTTTCCTGATTTTCCCAAGGAGTTCTTCTCTCACTGCCATAATATCTACTCCGCGTATTCTTTTGCAAGCTCTGCGAATTTAGGCAGAGAGTTCACGATGGTTTCATAGGAAACACAGTAAGCGATTCGCACATATCCCGGGCATGCGAAAGAGCTTCCCGGAACAACAAGGATATTGTATTTTTTCGCAGCTGCACAGAACTCTTTCTCGTCAGCAACCGGTGATTTCACGAAGAGATAGAACGCGCCCTCCGGCTTGATGCACTCGAAGCCCAGCTCTTTGAGTCCGTTATACAGAGTCTCACGGTTTCTGTCATAGAAGGACAGATCTGTCTTCTCATTCAGGCATGCTTTCACAACCTTCTGCTGCAGAGTCGGCGCATTGACAAATCCGAGGATTCTGGTTGCGACATTTGCCGCGGAAATGATGTTCTCACTGTCCGCAGCCTCATCCGGAATCACCAGATATCCGATTCGCTCGCCCGGCAGTGACAGCGACTTGCTGTAGGAGTATCCCACGATCGTATTGTTGTAATATTTCGTGAGATAAGGCACTTCCACACCGTCATATGCCAGTTCCCTGTATGGCTCGTCCGAGATCAGATAGATATCTGTTCCGAACTCTTTCTGCTTCTTCTCCATGATTGCCGCCAGTTTCAGGATCGTCTCCTCAGAGTAGACAACACCAGTCGGGTTGTTCGGAGTGTTGACAATCACCGCTCTTGTCTTCGGAGTAATCTTCTCTTCGAACTCATCCAGTTTCGGCTGGAAATCCACTGTATTCGGGGACACTTCCACAAGTACACCGTCATAGTTGTTGACATAGCTTCTGTACTCGCCGAAATACGGAGCGAATACGATCACCTCGTCCCCGGGGTTGAGCAGGGATTTCAGAATCACGTTAAGACCGCCGGCAGCACCCACTGTCATGGTAATATTCTTCGCGGAAAAATTCGTTTCGAAACGCCCGTTTAACGATTCCGCGACAGCCTGGCGCACATCCTCATATCCCGCATTGCTGTTTGTATAACCGTGAAGCACAACCGGATCTTCTTCATTGAGAAGATCGATAATCGCTTTCTTCACAGCCTCCGGCGCCGGAACATTCGGGTTGCCGAGGCTGAAATCAAATACATTCTCAGCGCCGTAGATTCCGGCAAGGCGGTTGCCTTCCTCAAACATTGCGCGGATCGCCGAACTGTTAGCCACCATGTTTTCCATTTTCTTCGATATCATTGTCTTTCACTCCTTTTCTTTCACAATCCCTTTCTCTTCCAGAAAAGCAGGCCGGTAGGAGAGTTTTGCTTTACGAAGCCCTTCCGCGCCTGTATCGTCCTCCCTGTTCACATATTTATAATCCATACATTCGTGCTGTACGAACTGCTGATTGATCATCGGGTACGCACCTTCTACGTCAGCGAATGCCTTCTCGATATGCACTACAAACGTATCGTCGCAGATCGGCTCGCCGAGAGAGAATGCCACAATCTTTCCATCGATTTTAAGCACTCCGCCCCTTAACTCCAGTTCTTTAAAAAGCCGCAGAGAATTCAGCGTCACGCACATCTCTGAATTTTTCTCCGGATCATCCTCACATCCGTTCTGGTTTCTCCACTTAAGAGCCATCTGGAAACAGTTTTCCACGTTTTCATCGTTCAGAGACTCATATGTCCAGTTCGGATACAGATTTTTAAATTTGTTAATGTGATTTCTCTTCGCGTGAAGCTTCTTCCCTGCAAGAGTCGCCAGCTTCTCTGTCTCATATATATAATCCGCGTAGTCTCTGACATACTCGATTTCAAAGCGGTCCGGATACCACGCCTCAAGACAGGCGAACATCTCCGGAGTTACATTATAAAGAAGAAACGGCATTCCCTGCTCCCTGCAGTACTGCATCAGGAACTCAAGTGCTTTTTTAATATTCTCCTCTTCGCCTGCCGGGAAAGAAAAGGCAGGCTGATCGCCCATATTCCGGAACACGAGCGTATCTTCGATAATCGCATACTGAACCTTGTAGTGTCTGGACCACAGATATACATTGACAAAGGTGCGCTCGCAGCTTCTGCTCGGGGATTTGCGGAAATATTCCGTAATAATCTCCCTGTCCTCCAGTTCAGGGCGCTTAAATACTGGTTCTGTCATCCGTTATTCCTCCATTTTTGCCAGTTTTGCCGTCTGATCTGCTGCGATCAGGCTGTCGATTATTTCATCCAGGTCACCATTTAACACGGAATCCAGTTTGTGAAGCGTAAGTTTGATTCTGTGGTCTGTCACACGTCCCTGCGGGAAATTGTAAGTACGGATCTTCTCAGAGCGGTCTCCTGTTCCGATCTGACTTCTTCTCGCCTCCGCCTCAGATGCCTGCTGCTTCTCCAGCTCCAGGTCATACAGTTTGGAACGCAGAAGACGGAATGCTTTCTCTTTGTTCTGAAGCTGAGATTTTTCTGTCTGGCTGTAGATCACGATTCCGGTCGGGAAGTGAGTCAGACGCACAGCGGAATCAGTCGTATTGACACACTGACCGCCGTTTCCCGACGCACGCATAACATCAATTCGGATATCTTTCTCATCGATCACAACATCTACTTCCTCTGCCTCCGGCATAATTGCTACTGTGATCGTGGATGTATGGATTCTTCCGCCGCTCTCCGTCTCCGGAACTCTCTGCACACGATGAACGCCGCTCTCATACTTCAGCCTTGAGTATGCACCCTGCCCGGTGATCATAAACACACATTCCTTAAATCCGCCGATTCCATTCTCATTTAAAGAAATCAGCTCAGTTCTCCATCCACGGCTGTCCGCATAGTGCACGTACATCCGGTAGATTTCAGCAGCAAAGAGAGCTGCTTCATCTCCGCCCGCACCCGCGCGGATCTCCACGATAACGTTCTTGTCATCGTTCGGGTCTTTCGGGAGAAGAAGGATCTTCAGTTCCTGTTCCAGCTCTTCCACCCGTTTTCTCGACTCGTTCAGCTCTTCCTTTGCCAGTTCACGCATATCCTCATCTGATTCGTCCTCCAGCAGCGCAAGACTGTCTTCAATATTCTGTGTACATTTCTTGTATTCCGTGTAAGCCTCAACGATAGGCGCCAGATCACTCTGTTCTTTCATGAGCTTCCGGAAGCGGGACTGGTCATCCGCAACGCCCGGCTCCTGAAGTTCGCCCATCACTTCTTCGTAACGAATCAGCAAATCATCTAATCTGTCAAACATGTTTCCTCTGTCCTTTTCTAAAATCTAATCTTTTTTACTATATCTTCCATATACAACCCGGTCAAGCCCCGCCAGGTCTTTCTTTATCTCAACATCATCGAAACCGTGCTCTCTCATCATAGAAGAGACCGCCTCCGCCTGATCATATCCGATCTCAAAGAGCAGATATCCGCCTTCTCTGAGCCAGCTGCCGCTCTGCTCTGTAATGGCCCGGTAAAAATAGAGCCCGTCCTCCCGTCCGTCCAGTGCCATGACCGGATCGTGGAGCCTGACCTCCTCCTGAAGCCCGGCAATCTCAGCGGATTTTATATACGGCGGATTGGAGAGAATCATATCGAACCTTTCCTCCGTATCCCTCAGACTTTCAAACAGGTCCCCCTGGATAAAAGAAGCCGGAATCTTTAACCTCGCGGCGTTTCTGCGCGCCACTTCCAGCGCTTTCTCCGAGAGATCGCTGCCGGTTCCCTCAGCCGGGACCCTGCAGTAATAAAGCACGCTCAAGAGAATACATCCGGATCCGGTGCACAGATCCAGGATCTTCGCTTTATCTCCGGATGAGAAATCCTTCCTTTTCAGAATCTCCAGCGCCTGCTCCACCAGGATCTCCGTATCCTGTCTCGGTATCAGAACATTTTCATTTACCGAGAACTCCAGCCCCATGAACTCCTGCGTTCCCGTGATGTGCTGCAGGGGAATATGGGCGGAGCGCCTGGTGATATGCTCCTGATATGCTGCGTACTGTTCTTCCGAAAGTACCTGATCAGGATCTGTAAAATATCTCGCGCGGCTGATGCCGGTAACAAATTCCAGCAGATACCATGCGTCAAGACCCGCATCAGGGATCTCCGCATCCATAAGCCGTCTTCTTCCCTCAGCCAGCGCTTCCTTCAGCTTCATAAGTTCTCCTTCTGCCATGTGCGCCAGTCAAACACTTCCTCCACGGCGCGGATGCCGACTTCAATCATGCTGTCATCCGGTTCTTTTGTTGTCATGTTCTGCACCCACATTCCCGGCTGGCTCAGAGCATTGATCACCACATTATCACTGTTTCCCGCGAGACGGATGATCTCGTAGGACACGCCCGCTATTACCGGAAGAAGCGCTATACGGATCAGCACTCTCGCCACCTGTGACTCCGCTGTGATGAAGAAGCAGAAAATAATACTGACAATCATCACAAAGAACAGAAAACTGGTCCCGCAGCGCTTGTGCTGCTTGGAACTTTTCCTGACGTTCTCCACATTCAGCTCCAGCCCGTGCTCGATGCAGTTGATGCACTTGTGTTCCGCACCGTGATACATGAACGTCCGTTTGATATCATTTGTCCTGGAGATCAGGAACACATAGAGCAGAAAGATCGCTACACGGATTACGCCCTCGAAAATCGTCATGGCCGCTCTGGAAGATGTGTACTTCTCTACGAAACTGCTCAGGAAATACGGAAGCACCATGAAAAGAACTACCGCAATCACAATCGCCAGAACCACAGTAAGATTCATGAACAGCTTTTCTCTTTTTTCCTGTTTCTCTGCTTCGGCTCCTGTCAGCGTCTCTTCTTCCTCGTCCTCAAAAAAACTTGCTGAAAACATCAGCGTCTTCATTCCAAGGACAAGGGAGTCCACAAAATTAAATATCCCGCGTACAAACGGAATCTTAAGGGGAGTCTTCCATGGGATCACGCTGTGATACTCCTGTACGTCAACAGCAATCTCCCCGTCAGTTTTGCGGACCGCGACAGAATACTTTCCGCCGTTTCGCATCATGATGCCTTCCAGTACTGCCTGTCCTCCTATGTTTGATGACTTCATAGTCCCTCCCGTCTAAACTTCTTTTAATACGCAAAGAGGCTGAGATGCTACCACCTCAGCCTGCTGCATTAATTTCTTATTTAATACCGTATTTCTTGTTGAACTTGTCAACACGGCCGCGTGCCTGTGCTGCTTTCTGCTGTCCTGTGTAGAACGGATGGCACTTAGAGCAGATCTCAACGTGGATGTTTTCCTTTGTGGATCCTGTCACAAATGTGTTTCCGCAGTTGCAGGTCACTGTTGCCTGATAATAATTCGGATGGATTCCTTCGCGCATGATTTTCACCTCTCTATTTCAAAATTACTTAATTTAATTATAATCTCTAAACAGCTTTCTAATTGTATCATAAGATATTTTCTTTTGCAACTGTTTTTTATATAAACTTCTGACGGTTCACCTGATGCACAAGCTCAGCATTTGTTTTCGTACGGGAAAACATATTGAGAAGATTGTCTGTAGCTTCATCGGCTTTCATTCCGTTCAGCGCCTTGCGCATAATGTAGACAGCTTCCTGCTCTTCTTTATTAAGAAGAAGATCTTCACGTCTTGTTCCGGATTTGGCAATGTCAATCGCGGGAAATACTCTCTTCTCCTGAAGTTTCCGGTCAAGGATCAGCTCCATGTTTCCGGTTCCCTTGAACTCCTCGTATACAACGTCGTCCATTTTGCTTCCCGTATCGACAAGCGCTGTAGCGAGGATAGTAAGGCTTCCTCCCTCACGCATATTTCTGGCCGCGCCGAAGAAACGCTTCGGACTGTAGAGAGCCGCCGGGTCAAGACCGCCTGAGAGAGTTCTTCCCGAAGGCGGAACGATCAGGTTGTACGCACGTGAAAGCCTTGTGATGCTGTCAAGCAGGATCATAACATCATTCCCGTGCTCTACCAGACGTTTTGCCCGGGCGATCACCATTTCAGAGACTCGTTTGTGATGTTCCGGAAGTTCGTCGAAGGTTGAATGGATCACTTCCACATTCGGGCCGGAGATCGCTTCTTTTATATCTGTTACCTCCTCCGGGCGCTCATCGATCAGGAGGATCAGCAGATGCATATGAGGTTCTGATTTCTGAACCGCGAGAGCCACCTCTTTTAAGAGCGTAGTCTTGCCTGCCTTCGGCGGGGACACGATCATTCCTCTCTGCCCCTTTCCGATCGGGGAGATCAGATCCACGATCCGCATCGCCGTGCTGCTGCCAGCTGACTCAAGGCGGATTCTCCGGTTCGGGAAGATCGGAGTCAGATCCTCAAAATTCTTTCTCTTCATGGCTTCCGCCGGGCGCAGTCCATTAATTGTGGAAACATAGAGAAGGGCGCTGAACTTCTCGCTCTGTGTCTTCACTCTCGTATTTCCCGTCAGGATATCTCCGGTCTTCAGCCCAAATCTGCGGATCTGTGCCGGAGACACATATACATCGTTCTCACCCGGAAGATAATTGTCACTCCGGATAAATCCGAATCCGTCCTGCATGACTTCGAGAATACCGTTTGCGGTATGTCCGCTGTCAAGCTGCTCGATATCCGTCTCCGCCCTCTTCTCCTTCATCTCTTCTTTTACTTCTTCTTTCGCCTCTGTGGCGGCTTCCTGCTGTTCTTCCTGTTCATCAAGAGCAAGCATGGCATCAATCAGCTCACTTTTTTTCAGAGTGGAAACGCCTCTCATCTTCCTTGCCTTTGCAAGCTCTTTCAGTGTTGTCAGAGGGAGTGACTCATACTTTTCTCGTGTCATAACCATTTCCTTTCATTATAATATTTGTTTTCTGGTTTTTTTCTATTTTAAATGCTGCGGGAATTTCGTCTGAATTGACATAAAATCGATAAACTGCATTAAATATGCAACTATTATACATTTCATCCCCACCCTTGTCAAGCCGTGGGTGAAAGTGCTATTATAAACAATGACAATTCAGCCACAGGGCTGAGCTGTTGCTACATATCAGCAAAAATGAGTGAGGTAATCAAAATGACGAATAACGAGAAAGCACTAATGATGCATGAACAGTGGAACGGAAAGATCGAGACTACCGCAAAATCCCATGTCAATTCCCGCGATGATCTCGCCATTGCATATACGCCGGGCGTGGCGGAGCCCTGCAAAGTCATTGCAGAAGACCCGGAAGCCGCCTATAAGTATACTATGAAAGCGAACACTGTCGCTGTCGTCTCTGATGGGAGCGCGGTCCTGGGACTTGGAAACATCGGCGCTCTTGCTGCGATGCCGGTTATGGAAGGGAAAGCTGTTCTCTTCAAGGAATTTGGCGGAGTCAACGCTGTTCCGATCTGTCTGGACACCCAGGATACGGAAGAGATCATAAAAACCGTGGTCAACATCGCCCCTGCCTTCGGCGGGATCAATCTGGAGGACATCTCCGCTCCCCGCTGTTTTGAGATCGAAACCCGTTTAAAAGAACTGCTGGACATTCCTGTATTTCACGATGACCAGCACGGAACTGCCATCGTCGTCCTTGCCGGCATCATCAATGCGCTGAAGGTAACCGGCAAAAAGAAAGAAGACTGCCGGATCGTGGTAAACGGAGCCGGAAGCGCCGGTGTGGCGATTACAAAACTTCTTTTGACATATGGGTTCCCTCATATTACAATGTGTGATATCAACGGAATCATCTCTCAGGCATCCGAGAATCTGAACTGGATGCAGAAAGAAATGGCGAAAGTAACCAATCTGGAGAATCAGACCGGCACACTGGCTGACGCGTTAAAAGGCGCAGACATCTTTATCGGTGTATCTGCACCGGGCATTGTCTCCCAGGAGATGGTCTCTTCCATGAATCATGACGCCATCCTCTTCGCCATGGCGAATCCGGTTCCGGAAATCATGCCGGATCTTGCAAAAGCAGCCGGTGCGAAGGTAGTCGGTACAGGACGCTCGGATTTCCCGAATCAGGTCAACAATGTCGTGGCCTTCCCGGGAATTTTCAAGGGAGCTCTGGAGGGACGCGCCACACAGATTACAGAGGAGATGAAGCTTGCCGCTGCCGAGGCAATCGCAGGGCTTGTATCCGATGAAGAATTAAACGAGGACAACATTCTACCTCAGGCGTTCGATCCCCGCGTGGCGGATACGGTAAGCCGTGCGATCAGAGAACGGATCTGACGATGAATCCTTCTGACTTCAAGACTTCCGAGGGGGCTGCGGCAGCAGTGCCTGAAAACAGCGCCCCCATTCGCTGGGGAGAAAAAAGGTATCATTCACTGGACTTTGAACTCAGGGATCGGTTCGGTGAGAAAGTTTATAAGATTACATTGAACGGCGGCATGACCTGTCCCAACCGGGATGGAAAGATCAGCACCGGCGGCTGCATCTTCTGCAGTGCCCGTGGTTCCGGCGATTTTGCCGGAAGTGCCGCCCATACCATAACAGAGCAGCTCGCCGAAGGAAAACGCGACCTTCTGAGCAAACGGCCGGTGCATTCATATATCGCCTATTTCCAGGCGTTTACAAACACCTACGGTCCTGTAGATTACCTGGAACAGATCTTCACCGAAGCGATTGAAGATCCGGAAGTGAAAGTTCTTTCCATCGCCACCCGTCCGGACTGTCTGGACAGCGATGTACTGGATCTGCTCGGGCGGCTGAATCGCAGAAAGCCAGTCTGGGTGGAACTGGGACTTCAGACGATTCATCCGAAAACAGCCCGGTTCATCCGGAGAGGATACGAACTCGACGTATTTGACAACGCTGTTCGGAACCTCCGGGCGCTGGGAATCGAAGTAATTGTGCATGTTATACTGTATCTTCCCGGAGAGACGGAAGAGATGATGTTCGATACCATCGATTATCTGAACCACGCGGATATTCAGGGGATCAAGCTTCAGCTTCTTCACGTTCTCAGAGACACTGATCTCGCCCGGGTCTATGAGACAGAACCGTTCCACACACCTGACATGGAAGAATATATCCGGATGACCTGCAGGTGCATTGCCAGGCTCAGGTCTGACATTGTCATTCACCGTCTGACCGGAGACGGGCCGAAAGATCTGCTGATCGCTCCGCTGTGGACCGGAGCAAAACGCACGGTATTGAACCGGCTTCATCAACACATGAAAGAAAATGATATCTGGCAGGGAAAGGAGTATCATGGCTGAAACATTTACATTATACAAACTGATCATACTTTATATGCTGAACAAAGTGGATTTTCCGCTCACAACATCTCAGATATCGGAATTCGTGCTCGACGAGGGATACACCAGTTACTTCAAACTGCAGGAAACACTCTCGGAACTGACTCAGTCCGAGCTGATTCATCCGGAGAACACCCATAACCGGACACTGTATCACCTGACCGAGAACGGCGCTGAGACAATCCATTATTTCAGCAACAAGCTCTCTCCCGCAATCCGGGATGATATCGATGAATTTCTGAAAGAGAAACAGTATGATCTGAAAGAAGAGGCTTCAATCAAATCTGATTACTACCTCAACACGAACAGAGAATTCGAAGTGCGCTGCCAGATCGTAGAAAACGGCTCCAGCCTGATTGATCTTCGGCTGACTGTGCCGACCGAGAAAGAGGCTGAAGCCATTGTAAACCACTGGAACGGGAAGAGCCAGGAGATCTATACGTTACTCCTGACGAATCTTCTCTAAATATTCCTTCATTGTTTTTTCGTAACCGAGGACGCCGGGTTCGTAGAATCTGGCGTCTTTTATTTCATCTGGAAGATACTGCTGCTTCACATAATGGTTCGGATAGTCATGGGCGTATTTATACCCTGTTCCATGCCCCAGCTTCTGCGCCCCTTTATAATGTGCGTCCTGCAGATGAACCGGCACGCTCGTTTTGTATTTCTTCACTGCCTCACCCGCTGCAAATACAGCGTTGCAGGCGGCATTGCTCTTCGGCGCGCATGCCACATAAGTGACAGCCTGCGACAGGATGATCTGGGCTTCCGGCATGCCGATCCTCTCCGCTGCCAGAGATGCGGATACCGCTACGGTGAGCGCCATGGGATCCGCATTTCCCACATCTTCCGAAGCGCAGATCATAATTCTCCTTGCAATAAACTTAATGTCTTCTCCTGCATAGAGCATCTTTGCCAGGTAGTAGACCGCGGCGTCCGGATCCGAACCTCTCATACTCTTGATAAAGGCTGAGATGATATCGTAGTGATTATCCCCTCTCTTATCATAGTTGACTACCCGTTTCTGAATGCACTCCGAGGCTACATCGAGGGTGATGTGAATGAGCCCGTCCCCGCTTCTCTGGGTTGTCAGTATTCCAAGCTCAATGGCATTCAGGGCGCTTCGCGCATCTCCCCCTGCCATATCCGCGAGGAAATCCAGAGCATCTTCATCGATCTGTGCTTTGAAGCTTCCCATCCCCTTCTCATCATCTTCCACCGCTCTCCTGATCAGAGTTCTGATGTCCTCCTTTTCAAGAGGCTTAAGCTCGAAAATACTTGATCTGGACAGAAGAGCTCCATTTACTTCAAAGTAGGGGTTTTCTGTTGTCGCCCCGATCAGGATCACGGTTCCATCCTCCACGAACGGGAGCAGATAGTCCTGCTGTCCCTTGTTGAAGCGGTGAATCTCATCGATAAACAGGATCGTCTTCTTCCCGTACATTCCAAGAAGTTCTTTCGCTTCTTTCACTACTTCCTCCATATCTTTCTTTCCTGCCACTGTGGCGTTAATCTGCTTAAACTCCGCGCTCGTCGTATTCGCAATCACTTTTGCCAGCGTCGTCTTGCCTGTGCCGGGCGGTCCGTAGAAGATAACCGAACTCAGTTTATCCGCTTTAATTGCGCGATACAGCAGTTTGTCCTTTCCGATAATATGCTGCTGTCCCACTACTTCATCCAGTGTTGCCGGCCGCATTCTCGATGCCAGAGGCGATTCTTTCTCCTTTGCCGTCTCCCTCATATAATCAAACAGATCCATAATCTATCTCCTTTGTCTGTCAAATGTCAAATCTTCCTGTTGCCTTCTGTCAGAACCGGTCCGCTCCTGCCAGCTCGCGGATCACTTCTCCGGCAATTAAAATTCCTGCCACCGGCGGCACAAAAGAAACACTCCCCGGCACAGACCTTCTCATCCCCGGATCTTCCTCTGTCTGCCTGTCGCTGACGTCAATAGGTTTCTCCTTCGAATAGACAACTTTCAGGTGAAAGATTCCCCGGTTTTTCAGTTCCCTGCGCATGACCCGGCAAAGCGGACACACACTCGTATCCGCCAGATCAGCGATCTCGAAGAGCTCGGGATGCAGCTTATTTCCTGTCCCCATACTGCTGATCAGCGGGATGTCCCTCTCTTTTGCCTGTTCTGCTATGGCGATTTTTGCGCTCACAGTATCCACTGCATCAATAATATAACTGATCTCTCCTGATTCGTCCAGAATCCCGCCGAGATTATCCGGCAGCACAAACGTCTCATAAGTCGTTACCCTGATATCGGGGTTGATATCACGGATCCGCTCTTTCATAACCTCGGTCTTCAGCTGTCCGACCGTGCTGTGATAAGCAATGGACTGCCGGTTGATGTTCGTAATCGACACGGTATCGTTATCGATCAGGATCAGCCTGCCGACTCCGCTTCTCGCCAGAGCTTCAATGCAGTGGGATCCAACTCCGCCCACACCGAACACCATAACTGCGGCATTTTTCAGCCGCTCTATGCCTTCATTCCCGAGAAGCATCCCGGTTCTCGAATATTCATTTATCATGCTCCATATCCTTTCTTTTTGATCTTCTGTATTCCGAAGGACTCTGTCCTTTCTGTTTTCTGAATGCTTTTGAGAAATACAGGTTGTTCTCAAAGCCGACCGAATAGGCGATCGCTGAAACGGACAGCTCGGTCTCCCGAAGCAGGCGGCACGCCTGTTTGATCCGGTATTCGGTCAGATATTCCTTTGGAGATTTTCTTGTATAATTCTGAAACGACCGGAACAGATGACTCCTGCTGATTCCGACATAATATGCGATATCCTCGACCGTAACCGGATAGGAATAATTTGTCTCTATATAACTCTGTGCCTTCTCCACATAAGTCACCTGCGCGTCCCTGTCCTGGCTTTTGTGCTCCGAATAGTGCATCAGCATGGCAAGGAGGCCGTACAGTTCACCGGTCATGGCAACACTTGCCTCATATGTATTTCCCTTCGCCAGATAAATTCTCTCCAGTCCTTCCCGTATCTTATCCTCCGGAACACTCCCCTTCAATATATAGGGCGTCTCTCTGGAAAAATCAGTATTCCTTATAATAGACGCGGCATCTGCTCCCATAAATCCTGCCCATCCGTATTCCCAGGGTTCCTCCCTGTCTGCATGGTACTGCAGTTCTACTCCCGGGAACAGCATGAACGTATCACCGGCGCTTAACCGCACTGAAACTTTCCCCGTAGAATAATAACCGCTCCCGGAAAGAATATGATGGATACAGTAGTGATCCCTTATTCCCGGTCCCCACTGGTACTCCGGCTCACATTTTTGATAGCCCACATTGTATACGGAAAGAGAATTCAGAAAGTTCTCTCCCATTTTATAAGAATATTTATAGGAATCTGACAATGCTTCACCCTCTCCTTTCCCATATTCGTTCCTTCTGCACGTTCCCCGCACAGCGGAAACGGCATCCATAAAGCATTATAAACTCAACCGGATATCCATGCAACATTTTTACATGTTTTTGCACGTATTTTTTATAGACTTCAGCATCACTGAGAGACTATACTTGAGATAGATTGCGGGGAGCGGAAGCATTTCCCTGGCTTCCGTTTCAGGCTTACGAATTACCACTTTATCCAACAGAGGAGGATTCTGAAATGAAACAAAAACTTTTTGACAAATTTGCAGAACTTTACGGCAGCAGCAACGACGCCAGATTCTACTTTTCTCCCGGACGTGTCAACCTGATCGGGGAACATACGGACTATAACGGCGGACATGTTTTTCCCTGCGCGCTCACGATGGGAACTTACGGCGTTGCGCGCAGACGCGATGACCGCACACTCCGCTTCTTTTCCATGAACCTGGATAAGTTCGGCGTAGTTGAGGCATCTCTCGATGATCTGACGAACAAGCCGGAATACAACTGGGCAAACTATCCGCTTGGTGTTGTCTGGGCTTTCGCTGAAAAAGGCTACAAACTGGAAAGCGGTCTTGACATGGTTATCTGGGGCAATATTCCGAACGGTTCCGGTCTGTCTTCCTCCGCATCTCTGGAGGTGCTCACAGGCGTGATCCTTACTGACCTGTTCGGGATCAAAGATCTCAGCATGACCGATCTGGCTCTGATCGGACAGTATTCCGAGAACAACTTCAATGGATGCAACTGCGGCATCATGGATCAGTTCGCTGTTGCCATGGGCAAAAAGGACAATGCGATCTTCCTTGATACAAGCACATTAAGCTACGAATATGCACCTATCAAACTCGAAGACGCGAAGATCATCATCACAAACAGCAAGGTAAAACACAGCCTGGTTGATTCCGCATATAATGACCGCCGTCAGGAGTGCACAGACGCTCTCGCAGCACTGAAAACCAAACTGGATATCAACGCCCTCGGCGACCTGACTCCGGATGAGTTTGAGGCATCCAAGGACCTGATCACAGATCCTGTACAGTTAAAACGCGCAAAACACGCAGTTTATGAAAACCAGCGCACCATCGACGCTGTTGCTGCTCTGAAGGCCGGAGATATCGTGAAATTCGGCGAACTGATGAATCAGTCCCATGTCTCCCTGCGCGATGATTATGAAGTTTCCTGCGAGGAAATTGACATCCTGGTTGATCTGGCGTGGAAGATCCCTGGCGTAATCGGATCCAGAATCACAGGAGGCGGGTTCGGCGGATGTACAGTCAGCATCGTAAAAAATGACGCTGTTGACACATTCATCGAGAGCATCGGGAAAGCTTACAAAGAAAAAGTCGGACATGAAGCAGAGTTCTACACAGTTGATATCGGAGACGGAGCTTCCCGTCTGGATGACTGAGGAGGATATGACAGCATGATTTACGAATCAATCAAAAAACTTGTACAGTACGGAATTGACACCGGACTGACACCTGGATCCGAGCGCATCTATACAACCAACCTTCTCCTCGACCTTATGCAAGAGGATGAATATGAAGATGTGGACTGCGATCTCAGTCATATTATTCTTGAAGATATATTAAAAGATCTGCTCGACGAGGCAGTTAACAGAGGAATCATTGAGGACAGTGTGACATACCGCGACCTGTTCGACACTAAACTCATGAACTGCCTGATGCCCCGCCCGGCGCAGGTACAGGAAAGATTCTGGAAAGAATACGAGAAATCACCTGAGACAGCTACAGAATTCTACTATAAATTGAGCCAGGACAGTGATTATATCCGCCGCTACCGGATTAAGAAAGACCGCAGATGGACGGTTGACACCGAATACGGCACCCTGGACATTACCATTAACCTTTCCAAACCGGAAAAAGATCCGAAAGCCATCGCAGCGGCCGGCGCGGCGAAGTCATCTTCCTATCCGAAATGCCAGCTCTGTATGGAGAACGAGGGATATGCCGGCCGGGTTAATCATCCGGCAAGGGAAAACCACCGCATCATCCCGATCACAATTCAGGGAAAGAAATGGGGATTCCAGTATTCTCCTTATGTGTACTACAATGAGCACTGCATCGTATTCAACGGTGAACATATCCCGATGAAAATCGACAGAAACGCATTTGCCAAGCTGTTCGATTTCATCAAGCTGTTCCCGCACTATTTCCTCGGTTCAAATGCCGATCTGCCGATCGTTGGCGGCTCCATCCTGAGCCACGATCATTTCCAGGGCGGAAACTATACTTTTGCCATGGCTAAGGCGCCGGTAATTGAAAGCTTTACTGTGGCAGGATACGAGGATGTGACAGCCGGGATCGTCAAATGGCCGCTCTCTGTCATCCGTCTTCAGGGAGCTGATCCGGACCGTATTATCGATCTGGCAGAACATGTTCTGAACAAGTGGCGTTCCTATACTGATGAGGCGGCATTCATCTTTGCCGAGACTGACGGAACTCCACACAACACGATCACACCGATCGCCCGCAGGAAAGGAGATCTGTATGAGCTTGATCTCACCCTGCGGAATAACATAACAACCGATGAGCACCCGCTGGGAGTATACCACCCTCACGCAAAGCTTCATCATATTAAAAAAGAAAATATCGGGCTTATCGAAGTTATGGGACTTGCCGTACTTCCGGCCCGCCTGAAAGGTGAGATGGAACTTCTCAGGGAATACATCCTCGAGGGCAAAGATATCCGAAGCAATGATGCAATCGCAAAACACGCTGACTGGGTTGACGAATTCCTTCCGTCATATCCTGATGTGAATACTGAAAATATCGATCACATCCTTGAACAGGAAGTCGGAAAAGTATTCTGTCAGGTGCTTGAAGATGCGGGAGTATATAAATGCACTGAAGAAGGACTGCAGGCCTTCCGGAGATTTGTGAGCGTGCTGTAAATCTGAGGTTGTCTGATTCTTCCGAGCAGGAGAATCGTTCGAGAACTGCGGAATATAGTTTGTAAAGCCGTATTCAAAGGGGAGGGGCATTGTCTTTTGCTCCGCTTCATGGAGTAAGAAAAACTAAGGGATCTGACAAATGACTAAAAACAACAGGGCAGATGGGCAACTCGTTTCACTCAGACAATCCCATCTGCCCTGTTAACGTCATTGTGCCAGATCCCAAGTTTTTTAACTCCATTCCGAAGTCGCCAAATCCAACGCCCCTCCTCTTTGAAAAGCGATCCAGACTTATATTCCGCAGTTCTCTGCGTTCTTCAAATCGGAAGAGTCAGAGCAAACGCAGATTTAGCGAAAACAGGGGTGCAGTCGGAATGTAACTGGCAGGGTGAAGCATGGCTGAAAAACGAAAATAAAGTGGGAAAAGGGGGACAAATGACAGTCAAAGAGTGTTATTTGCTAATGTCCCGGTTTCAAATTTGAAATCTTAGTCAATAACCTTCCGTCTTCTTTTTTTGTGCTTGAATCGTGAGTATGTCGAACAGGAAACTGACCGGCTAGAACAGCGCAGAAATCCGCGGGAGATAATTCGCGGATGTCTTTCGGAGGGAAGGGGATGCCGGAGGCGGTGACTTCGGAGGGAGCTATAGAAAAAGTTAATGAGCAGGAAAACTGCGTTGGATTGAAAATGGAAATTGTTTGAGCGAAGCGAGTTGTTCCATTTTCAATCCTGTCTTTAGCAGGTTTCCCGCTCATTTAGTTTTTCTTAGTTCCCGTAGCGGAACCGAATCCGGTATCCCCTTCCCGAAGAATACGTTTTCAATAATGATCTCCTGCGGATTTCGGATTTGTTCTGTCTGAGTTTTCTATGCGACAAACTCAGATTTAATTAATCGTCCGCTTTACGTATGTGGTATGCAGGATATGATGTGCCTTCTCACTTCCCGGCGCCCCAAGATACTCATTGTACAGCCGCTTGATGGACGGATTCTCGTGGGACTTCCGGATTGTCTTCGCCGCGTCATTGTCATAGAGGGCTTTTGCACGCAACGCTTTCACATCCTCGAAGTTGCGGACATCCGCGTGTACCTGCGGCTGACCGCCGCCGTTTACGCAGCCGCCCGGGCAGCACATGATCTCAATAAAGTGATAGTCTGCCTCTCCGGCTCTCACTTTATCCATGATTACTTTTGCGTTGCTCAGTCCGGATGCTACGGCCACTTTCACCTCCATATCCGCTACATGATACGTTGCTTCTTTGATTCCTTCCGTTCCGCGGACTTCTGTGAACTCAACCTTATCCAGTGTCTGTCCGGTCAGCGTCTCCACAGCGGTACGGAGAGCAGCTTCCATAACCCCGCCTGTTGCTCCGAAGATGACTCCTGCTCCGGAAGATTCTCCCAGAGGATCATCGAATCCTTCATCCGGCAGGCTGCGGAAATTGATACCAAGCTTGCGGATCAGGCGGGCAAGTTCACGGGTTGTGATGGAGATATCCACATCCGGCACGCCTGCTGCGTACTGGTCATCTCTCTGGAGCTCGAATTTCTTCGCCGTACACGGCATCACGCTGACGCAGACGATATCTTCCGGCGCGATTCCCATCTTCTCCGCATAGTAGGTCTTGGTAATGGCTCCGAACATCTGCTGCGGCGATTTACAGCTGGACAGATGAGCCAGCTGATCCGGATAATAATGCTCGCAGTATTTGATCCATCCCGGCGAACAGGAAGTCATCATCGGAAGAACGCCTCCGTTCTGTACACGGTCAATAAATTCATGAGCCTCTTCCATGATCGTCAGATCCGCACTGAAGTCTGTATCAAATACCTTGTCGAATCCGATTCTTCTCAGGGCTGCCGCCATCTTTCCTTCCACGTCGGTTCCCATGGGATAACCGAACTCTTCGCCGAGAGCGGCACGCACGGACGGAGCCGGCTGTACAACCACATGTTTTGTCTCATCGGCAATTGCTTCCAGCACATCGTCTATATTGCTCTTCTCATAGAGCGCGCCTGTCGGACAGGCTGCGATACACTGACCGCATGATACACAGCTTGTATCTCCAAGTCCCATCTCAAAAGCTGATCCGATAAATGTGGCAAATCCTCTGTTGTTCGGACCGATCACTCCCACGGTCTGGACTTTCTCGCACACTGCCGAACATCTCCGGCAGAGGATACATTTGTTATTGTCACGCACCATATGAATGGCGCTCTCATCCAGCTCATAATGATTCATCTCACCCGCGAAATGATCTTCATCCGTCACGCCCAGCTCCTGGCAGAGTTCCTGCAGTTCGCAGTGTCCGCTTCTCACGCAGGAGAGACACTTCTTATCATGGTTTGAGAGAAGAAGTTCCAGGGTTCTTCTTCTGGCATCAAGAAGCCTCTGTGTATTCGTCTGTACTTCCATCCCTTCCGCTACCGGATAAACGCAGGAAGCTACAAGTCCTTTTGCTCCTTTTACCTCTACCACACACATACGGCATGCGCCGATTTCATTGATGTCTTTTAAATAACACAGCGTCGGGATTCGGATTCCGGCAGCATGGGCTGCCTCAAGGATTGTAGAGCCCGCCGGCGCGGTTACATTCAAGCCGTTAATTTTTAAATTCACATTTTCCATTATCTCTACCCTCCTTATTCCTTATAGATCGCTCCGAAGCGGCATTTTTCCATACAAGCTCCGCACTTCAGACATTTCTCCGGGTTGATCATATGCACTTCTTTTACCTTGCCGATAATCGCGTCTGCCGGACAGGTTCTCGCACAGAGCGTACATCCCTTACACTTATCCGGATCGATCTTGTACTGAAGAAGATCTTTGCAGACTCCTGCCGGACATTTCTTATCTACGATGTGGGCGATATATTCATCCCTGAAATATCTCAGAGTGGAAAGCACCGGATTGGGCGCCGTCTGTCCCAGTGCACAAAGAGAATTTTCTTTCAGGTGGTAGCAGAGCTCTTCCAGCTTATCCAGATCCTCCATGGTCGCCTTCCCTTTTGTGATTTTATCCAGAATCTCCAGCATACGTCTTGTTCCGATCCGGCACGGTGTACATTTTCCACAGGACTCATCCACAGTAAATTCAAGGAAGAATTTGGCGATATCCACCATACAGGTATCCTCATCCATTACGATCAGTCCGCCGGATCCCATCATGGAGCCGATCGCCGTCAGATTGTCATAGTCAATCGGCACGTCAAAATGTTCTGCCGGGATACATCCGCCGGACGGTCCGCCGGTCTGGGCTGCCTTGAATTTCTTGCCGTTGGGCACTCCGCCGCCGATCTCTTCCACGATCTCTCTGAGGGTGGTTCCCATGGGAATCTCCACAAGACCTGTGTTGTGGATCTTTCCGCCGAGAGCGAACACTTTCGTTCCCTTTGATTTTTCCGTTCCCATAGACGCGAACCATTCCGGTCCGTTCACGATGATCTGCGGAATATTCGCATAAGTCTCCACGTTATTTAAGATGGTCGGCTTCTGGAACAGACCTTTGAGAGCCGGATAAGGCGGACGCGGACGCGGCTCGCCTCTGTTTCCTTCGATGGAAGTCATAAGAGCCGTCTCTTCGCCGCAGACAAACGCGCCGGCTCCGAGACGGAGCTCGATATCAAAATCAAATCCGCTGTCAAAAATATTTTTACCGAGCAGGCCGTATTCTCTTGCCTGATTAATCGCAATCTCCAGACGCTTTACAGCAATCGGATACTCCGCGCGCACATAGATATATCCCTGGGAAGCGCCGATTGCATATCCGGCAATCGCCATGGCCTCCAGCACTGCATGGGGATCTCCTTCCAGAATGGAACGGTCCATGAACGCGCCCGGGTCACCTTCGTCCGCGTTGCAGCAGACATATTTCTGATCCGCCTCGTTGGCTGCCGCGAATTTCCATTTCAGACCTGTGGGGAATCCGGCTCCGCCTCTTCCTCTCAGACCGCTGTCCAGAAGAATCTGGATCACATCCTCCGGTTTCTTCTCCGTGAGCACAGTTCCCAGCGCTTCATAGCCGCCTGTTCCGATGTATTCATCAATATTTTCCGGATTGATCACACCGCAGTTGCGCAGGGCAACTCTGTGCTGTTTCTTATAGAAATTCGTCTCGTTAAGGGGGATGATTTTATCCGTCTTGGTTGTCTCATCGTAGAGAAGTCTTGTGACAACTCTTCCCTTTAACAGATGCTCCGATACGATCTCCGGAATATCATCTTCCTGAACCATGGAATAGAACGTTCCCTCCGGGTATACGATCATAATCGGCCCCAGAGCACACAGACCGAAACACCCGGTCTTTACTACGCCGACTTCCTCGGACAGCCCGTTCGCCGCGATTTCTTTTTCCAGTCTCTCCCTGATTCTCTGGCTTCCGGAGGATGTACATCCGGTTCCGCCACAGACAAGTACATGTGAACGATACATAAGCCTTTATCCTCCTTTTCTTATTTTGCGTTATTCTGCGCCGCGCTCAGTGTGTATTTTGTAACAACCTGACCGCCCAGCAGGTGAAGACGCAGAACCTCCAGAGCTTTTTCGGGAGTCATCTTCACATAAGTCACCTTTTCCTTTCCCGGCTCCATCACTTCAACGATCGGTTCATACTGGCACAACCCGATACATCCGGTCTGCGTCACACTGATCTTCTCGCTCAAGTTCTGTTCCTGCACCGCATCGGAAAGTGCGGTCAGAACCGGTCTTGCACCGCTTGCGATTCCGCAGGTAGCCATTCCTACGACAACGCGGATCTGATTCTCATTCTCCGCGCGCACTCCGACTTTTCCCTGCATCTTCGCTCTGATCGCGCGTAATTCTTCAAGAGATTTCATATAATTCCTCCGTTTCTGTTATTTATTTTCCAAACTTCATACAGATCATGCATCCGAATCCGTCTGACGGACTCCCGCACACAAATCTGCCTTTCATCCAGATTTCAGATATCGGCTCCTCCGTCCGTTTCCAGTCTGTTTGTCTCGAGATATTCCTTAATAAACACGGAGACTTCTGGTTCGGAAAATGAAATGTCATGTCCGAGCAGTTCTCTCATCTCTCTTGTATCCAGGACAAACTGCTTTTCTCCGTATTTATATGTATAGACGAAATCAATATCGCTGTTAAAGACAACCAGCGTGTAAATCGTGGAACTGATATCCCCAAGCGGCATCCTGTCGATATGCGACAGTCCGAACACCGCCTCCACTACTGTCCCTTTTCCTGTTTCTGAATCAATCCGGAAACTGCCTCCCGTACTCTCCGCCGCCTGCTTGAAAAAGGGAACTCCAAGCCCAACTTTTCTCGTAGTACGCGTGGTAAAAAACGGATCCTGTACCTGCTGTACCTGCTCCTTTGTCATGCCGCAGCCGTTATCTTCTATGATAACTGTTATACTGTCCGCATCTGGCTGTACGGAAACCGTGATCTCGATGAGAGAGGCGCCCGCCCTTACAGAATTCTCGGCAACATCCAGAATATTCAGAGAGATTTCCGGCATCATAACTTACTCATACTTTGCCAGTATGCCGTCAATATCATCCACTGTAAGACGTCCGTAAACCTCATCGTTGACCATCATAACCGGCGCAAGTCCGCACGCGCCCACGCAGCGGCACGCATCCAGTGAGAATTTTCCGTCCGGCGTACACTCTCCGCCTACAATCCCCAGTTTCTCCATAAGGGCATTGTAGATATCCCCGGAGCCTTTTACATAGCATGCCGTGCCAAGACAGACGGAAATCCGGTATTTCCCTTTCGGACTCAGCGTAAACTGCGAATAAAAAGTCGCAACGCCATAGATCTTTTCCATCGGAATTCCTGTCTCGTCCGAGATCATCTTCTGAACTTCCATCGGAAGATAACCATATATATCCTGTGCCTTCTGCAGGATCGGCATAAGGGCACCTTTTTCATCTTTGAGCTCGGCGATTACTTTCATGAGTGCCTCTTCCTGTTCCTTTGTCCCGGAAAATGGAACTGTTCCTTTCTTCTCTGCCATTCTTCAACCTCCATTTCTTAAAAGTCCATTTATACCATGATATCACAAATATGTCTAAAACACTACTTCTTTTCTTCCGACATTTGTATATTATCACAACGCCTTGTCTGCATTTATATAAAAACACACAAACTTTACTTTTATATCTGCAATTTTTCATTTAAAAGAGCGGCACAGCAATTTTTCTGCCATGCCGCTCATTTCCGTCATTATTTGACATTATTACCGCAGAACCGTGTTATCTCACTGCATTTTATAATGATTTTCAACCAAATCCGGATCATAAAAAATCTTGTCTTTTTCCAAAAGTCTTATTCCCCCTTCTCCGACATGAACCAGATTAAGAGAACAGTTTGGCGGTACATCCCCCTGCCAGAAATCCGCCGGATTATCATACAGATGGTTCAGGATCCCCCTGACAGCGCATCCATGTGTTACGATCAGAATTCGTTTCTGCGCGTTCTCTGGTCTTCCTGTAATATCTTCCAGAAAAGCTTTCCCCCTGTCACAGACCTGCCGGACTGTTTCGCCGCCCGGCGCTCCTGGAAATTGAAACGGATCTGTATAGAAAAGGTTATATGTCTCCCTGTATCCCGCAACATCCAGTTCATCTGCCGTCATTCCGTCCCATTCTCCCCATTCAATCTCCCGTATTCTGTTATCACGGTATGTCGGAATCTTCCTTCCGCGAAGAATAAATTCTGCCGTCTGGATGGTTCTGATAAACGGGCTGAGAATTAAAGTGTCAAAGAGAACATCTTTCAGCGCTTCTCCTGTGAGTTTTGCAAGCATTTTTCCTTTTTCATTCAACGGAATATCGCTCTCTCCCTGCAGTTTTCCGGCGGTATTCCATTCCGTTTCTCCATGTCTGATAAAATACAGCAGCATGACTTTTCCTCCGGTTTTCTGTTATTTTGATCCCATAAACTCCTCTGCCACATGCATGGATGTTTTCATATTTGTTCCATCTGCAATTCCCTGTCCGGCAATATCAAACGCTGTTCCATGATCTACAGAGGTTCTTATAATCGGAAGTCCGATCGTACAGTTTACACAGTCGCTCATATGCTGGAGCTTCGCTGCTATATGTCCCTGATCATGATACATGGCAATCACGCCGTCATAGATTCCGGAAAGAGCTTTGCTGAATACAGTATCAGGCGGTATCGGTCCTGTTACGTTTATGCCTTCTTTCTTCGCATCTTCCACAGCCGGAATAATCTCATCGATCTCTTCTGTACCGAACAGACCATGTTCCCCTGCATGCGGATTCAATCCTGCCACCGCCAGATACGGATGTTCCATGCCGGTTTTCTTCAGAGCTGTATTCATCAGACGAATACAGGTAAGGACCCGTTCTCTGGTAGCGCGGTCACAAGCTTCCCGAAGAGAACAGTGCGTGGAAACATGCATAATCTTCAACGGCCCGTAAAACATCATTGCATAATCCTTTGTCCCTGTCAGCGTCGCGAATATTTCCGTATGTCCGTCATAATTATGGCCTCCCATATGAAGAGCTTCCTTGTTCAGCGGTCCGGTAACCACCGCCTCAATTTTACCTGCAAGCGCATCTTCAATCGAACGCGCTATGTATTGATATGCAGCATCCCCGCATTTTGCAGACAATGCTCCGATCTGATACTGATCCATTGTAAGATGAACCGGATCGATCACATTGATGCAGCCTTCTTTATATTCACTGACATCTTCAATTTCACAGAAAGAACATCCCAATCCCAACTGAGCATTGTATTTTTCCATAATGTCAGCAGCTCCGTACACAACATATTTCTCTTTAAATTCACTGGCATCCGCAAGTGCTTTCACTACAATTTCCGGACCTACGCCGGCCGGATCTCCCATTGTAATACCAATCATTTTCATCAGATCTGATCCTCCCTACTGTTTAAAAAACTTTATTGCGTCTGCGATTGTATCCTGCGTTCCTATGGAACCGCCTTTTACGATGCACGGCAGTCCCGGAATATCTCCTCCTTCCAGCTCAATCAGAGCAACAATCGGAAATACTTCCTTTACAAGACGGGCTCCTCGGGCATGATTATGATCATGAACGCTGATCGCCGTATCTCCTCCGGTCAGAATACATCCGCTGACTTTCACCTCTTTCAGAACAGCCGCTGACAGTTCTCCCAGCTTTTCCTGCGTAAACTGCGCAACCATCTGCCTGCTCATTCCTTTTTTCTTTCCTGCATCTACTGCTTCCAGATAATCCTCATGTTCTTTTGCGCTTACAATCAGAACATCCTGTCCCAGCTTCAGCCTTTCTATCGCTTCATCCGCCGTCTTTTCAAGATTTTCTCCCCGGATCAGTTCCGCCACATTCATCTCGACAAGCTTTGCGCCTGCTTCCACTGCCATACGCACTTGTGTTCGTGAAGTCTCACTGATACTGCCGACAATTCCAAGAACCGGAGCCTTGTAATTTAATTCCGAGAAAAGTGCGTTTGCCATTCCTGCCGATCCTGTCCAGAGAACTTTTTTCTTCTGATCTAAAATAAAACGTACAACTGTAGTCAAATCCTGATTTTCCAGAACATCAAATGTAATAAACCTGCTTCCGTCAAGTTTCAGATCCTGGTTTCTTATCTGAGCAAGAGTAAAATACTGCACATTTTCCTGCATTTCCTCTTCCAGCAGAATCTTCAGATTATCCTGTTGTACAAGGCAGAGCGGATCCCTCATAATTTCCGTTTCACAGATACGCACGCCGTTCATCATCAAAATCCCATCCACTACGGTTCGGTTTGAATCCGGATTGGCAGGATTAAACACAACGAGATCCGGCTGAAGCACCTCAATAGCCGCCTGAAGTTCTGCTCTGATATTTCCTCTCAGCGTTGAATCAATTTTCTTATAATGATGCTCATAGGAATATCCACAGATGCCTTCATAGATTGCCTTTACTTTCCTGTACGCATCTTCCGCCGGAATATTTCTCGATTCAGAATCGATCACATAAGATTTTTCCGGATTGATGCTTTCCGTATTAAATGCGATATGCGCCTCAATTCCATTTTTGGACATCTGTACACCAGCATCTCCTGCACCTGTAAAATCGTCTGCTACCATTAAAAATCTAGTCATACCTTTTCCTCCCTTTTTACGCAGGTTACTGCTTCGGGAATTTGGGACATCCAAATTTTCTTGCCCACCAGCCTACAATAAATGGTACGATCAATGCAGAAAGTACGGTAGACGCAGCCACCTGAATTGTAGCCGTAGCTACAAAGGGTTCCCACATTGCGTCAGCTGTAGCAATCACAGCCGGAACGGCGACTGCATTTCCTGCCGTTGTAGCGACTGCCCAGCCTGCATATCCCGGCCTTCTTCCGATCAGCCGGTCGCACAGACAAATGAATGCTCCGCCTACGAAAATTGTCATCATGGCCAGTACGACTCCGGACAGACCGCCTTCAAGTACATTTGCAAGATCAATTCCCGCTCCCAGAGAAAATCCGATAATCGGAATAATTACATCGCCCGCAGGTCCGAAAAATTCAGTCACTCTGTGATCCAGATTCCCGAGAAGCATACCTGCCAGAACCGGTACAAGCGCTGCTACAAGACTCATAATCGGAATATCCGCAAGACCGGACGCTCCCAGTGCCACCAGCGTCAGAAACGGACCGTCATTAATCGCAAGAATCGGCATGCATGCACAGTCCACATCGTCCCCATACGTCTGCATTAATGCATAGTAAATACTTCCATTGCTGTTTGTAACCGCACAGATCACCGCCATACTCGAAATACCAAGAAATCCGGCAGGTCCGAAAAACTTTCCGATCAATATACCAAGCAGCGCGCCAATAGCAAATTTAGCGAGCAGGAGCAGACCTCCCCGTTTTATTACCGCCGGCATTTCACGAATCTGAAGCTTTGTCCCCATACAGAACAGAAGAATTCCCAGCGCAGTATTCGAACCTGCACTTGAAAATGTTGCCGTTGTAATTCCGCCAATCTGGAGTACTCCAGGAATAAACGTATTAATCAGACATCCCAGTACCAATGGCACAACCATCATACCTGCAGGGATTCTCTTTAAAAAACTCATTATCACGACCCTACACCTCCATAGTCAATCTTTTTTACGAATAGCCGGCTATTTTCTGTCTTTTATTTTATAATCGGCAATATTTTTTTCATAGTCTGAAAATTTTTTCGCTATGGACTAGAGCGAAAGTCTTTCCCGTGCTAAGAACTTATTTGTTATCTGCCGCCAGATCCAGGATGCCCGCCCCAAGATTACTGTCAATGATCAACGTATCAATCAGCCCGCCCCTCACCGCAGATAAAACTGCAAAGGCCTTATCTTCGCCGGAAGCCAGCGTAATCTTTTCATCAATGCTGCGGAACTTTTCGAAATCTATGGATAACGTCCGATCTTTCAGCGAGGTATCGCATTCCATTCCGTTTCTGTCAAAAAAGCGGATTGCAATATCTCCGACAACCCCCTTTGCCTTCAGCTCTTTTAGATCTTCCGGCGGCAGATAATCCGGCCTTGCCAGTACAGTCGTCGTTTTGGGATAAAAGACCCCTATCCCATTTACGGCAATATTTACCTTGTCAAACATTTGATATACATCGGCAATATTCTTTTCCTGTTTCAGAAGTTCAACTGTTTCTTTTGACCTCATGAGCGTATGTGTGAGAAGCGTATGTTTCCTGCCCGAAAACGCCTTTGCAATCCGGTCCACCAGCGTCCTCACATCCCATTCCGGCACACTGTTTGCAAGACTGCCGTGCAGACTGACGAATTCCGCTTCCACCTTTTGTGCGGGATTAAGATAATTGATCATCTGATAAACTGTACTTCCCCAGGTAAACCCGACCACATCTCCGCTTTTTATTGTCCGCTGAAGATATCTGGCTGCTTCCAGAGCCACAAGTTTCTTAACGTTTTCCGGATCTTCCCTCATGTCAGTTTCATTTTCCAGACTGACTGCCGGAGCGATGATTACCTGTTTCACATTGAGTCTTTCTTTCAGTTCTTTCTCCATTTCCACACATTTCACCAGCGGATCCCGGATTACAAATTCAATAATCTTTTCTTCCTTTGCCTTTTTCAGAAGACGTGAAACTGTGGTAACGGAAATCCCAAGTTCTTCGGCGATCTCTCCCTGAGGCTTTTCGCAGATATAGTAAAGATACGCTGTTTTCAATACAAGAAATGTTGACTGATCATACTTGTTCGTTTTCATTTTCCCCTCCGATTCATTTTTGACATCATATACTTCCGAACAGAAATGCCTCGCCGGCATTTCCAGGGCTCCTATTTATTAATCATATTCCTGTCTGATAATATTTTCAACCATAAAAATTTTTTCATTTTTTTGATTTTTGAATTAACATATCTATTTTTCAATTTACGGTATGAAAATATTTTCAGTGTTGTAATTTTTTTCTCCTGTCGATATAGTAAGGGCAGAAAGAGAGATCGACAAAACGTTCTACTCAAAAAAATAATTCAGGAGGGAAACATTATGATCAAACAAAACAGATTTTACAATCCACTTTTAAACCCGCTGTACGAGGGCTGTGACATGGACGATCTCTGTGTTGCAACTTATCTGATCGGCGCGGCTAAAGAAGAAGGCGCCATTCTTAAAGCTGTAAGTATCGGCATCGAGCAGACGACAGGTTCCTGGGTTGATGTACCGGCTGAAACAGATGAAATGCGTGCAAAATACTGCTCCAAAATCATTGGCGTATATGAAGTACCGAACTATGAGAATCAGACAAATGTGAATCTCGATGTTGCTCCGGACGGACTTCGTTTCTACGTTATCCGCATCGGTTATCCTGTTGCAAACATTGAAAATAACATTCCGCTGTTAATCGGATCCATCGCAGGCAATATCATGTCAATGCCATATTTGAAACTGCTTGACATTGACTTTCCGAAAAAATTTGTCGACGCCTTCCAGGGACCCAAATACGGCCTTGAAGGGATCCGCGACATCCTCAATGTTTACGAACGTCCGCTGTTAAACAACATGATCAAACCCTGCACCGGCTATACTCCGGAAGTGGGCGAGAAACTGTTCTTTGAGGCTGCTGCCGGCGGAGTGGATATTATCAAAGACGACGAACTGATCGGCGGAACACGCGAGTTCAACGATCTGGCTGAACGTGTAAAAAGAAATATGGACGCGGTAGAGCGTGCTAAGGCGATCAAAGGCGAAAACACGATGTACGCCTGCAATATTACAGACGAAGTCAGCCGCCTGAAAGAAAACGCAATGACAGTCATCAACAATGGCGGGAACTGCATTATGATCGATATTCACGGAACCGGTTATTCCGCATGCCGTATGCTTGCCGAAGATCCGGAAATCACAGTTCCGATTCTGGCTCACTCCTGCTTTAACGGCGCGTTTACCTGCTCTCCGTATCAGGGCATGAGTTCGAAAGTAGTGAACAAACTGGTTCGCCTCAGCGGCGCTGATATTTATCTCACTCAGCCTCCTTATGGAAAATTTGACAATACTTTCGACAACTATATAACAAACATCAATACATCCAAAGCGAAATTCTACGATTTGAAACCGATGCTTCCGTTTGTAGGAGGCGGAGTTGTTCCGGGACTGATCGCAAAATTCATGGATGACTGTGGGCCGGATGTGCTTCTCGGCGTTGGTGCCGGCATCCACGCTCATCCGATGGGACCGCGCGCAGGTGCAATCGCATTCAGAAATGCAATTGATGCAGTCATGAATGATATTCCGCTGCGTGAAAAAGCAAAAGAATGCAAAGAACTCAGCGTTGCATTGGATAAATGGGGACTTTACGGTGAAGATCACAGCAAAGATCTGTATGCAATCTAATTCCCGCGTATTACTTCAAACCAAAATATACTGCCATATATCACTTGCTGTACATACAGCGAAAGCAACGAGAGCATTGGTCTTAAGGCCAATGCTCTCGTTGCTTTTTACATACCCAAATGCTATACTTGCTAATAAGAAACGGGAAAATATATTGTAAAAATTTCAGGAGGGCTTATGACGATCAGAGACATGCAGAAACTTCTGGACGCAAAATTCCTGTACGGAGAGGAACTTGCGGATCTGGACGTACAATTCGTTTTTTCCGCAGATATGATGAGCGATGTTCTTGCATACTGCGGACAGTGTTCCGTACTCATCACCGGTCTTTGCAACCCTCAGGTCGTGCGGACCGCAGAGATGCTTGATATCTGCTGCATCATATTTGTGCGGGGAAAGATGCCGGATGACAATATGCTGGCGCTTGCAAGGGGGAAATCAATTGCCGTGCTCGCAACAGAACACTACATGTTCACCACATGCGGGATTCTCTACGAGAACGGACTGCGGGGAGGTGCCTAAATGAGTGATGAACTTATCTTTACCTACCAGATCGACGGGGATGACTTCACCCGCGCGGGCGAGGCGAGCAGTTCGGTAAAAAACAAACTGAAAATGCTGGGTGTCGGAAGTGATGCCATTCGAAAGGTCGCAATCGCAATGTATGAAGGGGAAATTAATATGGTAATCCATGCGGACGGAGGAACAATCACTGTCTCAGTATCAGATAAGGATATCACCATGGTCCTCGCCGATCACGGCCCCGGGATTCCCGACATTGACAAAGCTATGGAAGAAGGCTATTCCACTGCCAGAGACGAGGTTCGATCTCTGGGCTTCGGTGCCGGTATGGGCCTGCCAAATATGAAACGTTTCACAGATGAGATGAAGATCGAAACTGTGATCGGACAGGGAACTACCATCACTATGAAGGTAAACCTCTAAACAGAAAGGAGGACATGCCGATGGAAAACAACCACAATAAATTTATGCGTTCGGTGAGACTGAAAGAATCTGCCTGTCAGGGATGTATCAACTGCATCAAATACTGTCCCACCCAGGCAATCCGCGTGCATAACGGAAAGGCACACATCATAGACAAGTTCTGCATCGACTGCGGCAGATGCATCCGCTATTGTCCGCATCATGCCAAAATCGCCGTGTATGATCCGCTTACGGTAATCAATAATTTCAAATATACGGTTGCGCTTCCCGCCCCCTCTCTCTATGCCCAGTACAATAATCTGACCAATGTAGACATCGTACTGAACGCGCTGTTAAAACTGGGGTTCGATGACGTATATGAGGTAAGTGCGGCCGCAGAACTTGTATCAGAGGCTTCCAGGGAATACATAAAAGAACACCGGGAGGATGCGCCGTTTATCAGTTCAGCCTGTCCCTCGGTCATACGGCTGATCCGCGTAAAATTCCCCTCCCTTATCTCCCGGCTGCTTCCAATTAAGGCTCCGGTCGAGGTAGCAGCGGAGATTGCCCGCGCCCGGGCAATGAAGAAAACCGGACTGAAGCCGGAAGAGATCGGCATTATTTTTATCTCTCCCTGCCCGTCCAAGGTATCCTATGCCAAAGCTCCTCTCGGAATTGAGAAGAGCAATATCGACAATGTGGTTGCAATCAAGGATATCTACCCTCTCCTCCTGCCCCACATGAAGCACGATGAAAGCCAGTTAAAGCCGCTCTCCCACTCCGGGCGGATCGGAATCGGGTGGAGCAACGCGGGAGGCGAAGTCGGCGGACTTCTGATCGACAACTATCTCGCAGCCGACGGCATCGTGAACATTCTCCGGGTGCTTGAAGAGCTGGAGGACGAGAAACTCCACGGGCTTACCTTTGTAGAACTGAACGCCTGCAACGGCGGATGTGTGGGCGGAACACTCACCGTAGAGAACGCTTATATTGCCATGACAAAAACCAAGCGGCTGACCAGATATCAGCCGGTATCCAAAAACCATCTGGCAGACAATCCCGAGCTTGAAAACATATTCTGGGCAGGCGACATTGAATATGAACCGGTATTCCGCCTTGGCAATACATTTAAGGAAAGTCTGAAAATGATGAGCGATGTAGAAAAACTCACCGCACAGTTCCCGGGACTGGACTGCGGTTCCTGCGGCGCTCCCACCTGTCAGACACTGGCCGAAGACATTGTCAGAGGCGCAGCCACGCCCAATGACTGTATCTATGTGCTTCGCTCCAACATTGCGGATCTTTCCAGCAGGATCGAGCAACTGACCCAGGGAGAAAATGCCGGCAAAACACTGTCCCGCGAGGATGACGAACTGCTGCACAAATATATCCGGGAACTGACAACGGAACTTGCCTCGTTCGGCGTACCCGAAAATCTGAGGCAGCCGGAAAAGAAAGAGGTGAAATACTGATATGAAACTGCAGAACATTTTAGAACTCCCGGAATGCCGGGTATTAGTAAAAGGAAATCCGGATCGTGAGATTTCCCGCGTATTCTGCTGTGATCTTCTGAGCATTGCCATGGGGAAGGCCCCGGCTGACGGCGTCTGGGTAACCGTAATGGGGAACAAGAACACCCTCGCCGTAGCATCTCTGACAGATACGGCATGTATCGTCATGGCAGAAGGTGTCTCGCTGGATGAAGGGACACTTGAGAAAGCTGCGGAAGAAGGAATCGCCGTACTCTCCACCGAGCTTCCTGTCTTTGATATCGCGCTGGAGATCTACGAGGCCGGCAGACCATGATCCCTCTTTTTTATGATCTTCATATTCATTCCTGCCTTTCCCCATGCGGGGATGATGATATGACGCCCGCCAACATTGCCGGCATGGCTGCGGTCAAAGGACTGGATGTCATCGCGCTGACAGATCACAACTCCTGCAAAAACTGCCCCGCCGCCATGCACCACGGAGCAGCCTACGGCGTGACCGTAATTCCCGGTATGGAACTCACAACCGAGGAAGAGGTTCATGTGATCTGCCTGTTTCCATCAATTGAAGACGCGCTTGCTTTTGACGCGCTGGTATACGAAAAAATAATTCCCGTCCCAAACCGGGAGGACATCTTCGGCAGGCAGCAGATTATGAATGAAAAAGACGAGGTCACAGGAAAGGTGGAGCATCTTCTGATTAATGCCACCTCTATCTCTTTTGATGAAGTATTTCCGCTGGTAAAATCATTTCACGGCATCGCCTATCCGGCACATGTGGACAAATCATCCACCAGCCTGATTTCAAACCTGGGGTTTGTGCCGCCTGAGAGCACCTTTACCTGCGCGGAATTTCATGATTTTAAGAACCTCCATCGAATCCGGCGGGATCATCCTTATTTCACCGCCTGCAATGTGATCTGCTGTTCTGACGCGCATTACCTGGAAGATATTCATGAACCGGAGTATCAGCTCTTCGCAGAATCACGAAACATCCCTGATATTCTGAAGGCTGTTTCACCAGCCTCTGTTCCGGGCAGTACGCCCTGACTGCCCTCTCTTACTGAAACCTGTATCCGACCCCCACTTCGGTGATAATGTGCTGTGGGTCGGACGGGTTTTTTTCAATTTTTCTCCGCAGCGTAGCCATAAAAACCCGAAGAGTCCCCGACTCTACGCCCTCCGCGTAACCCCAGATTTCTTTTAAAATATAATGATGTGTCAGAACTTTTCCTCTGTTCGCGATAAGAAGCAGGAGTATTTTATACTCGATCGGGGTCAGATGCACTTCCCCTCCGTCCACTTCCACTCTCCGTTTCCCATAATCCACACACAGATCTCCATCCTCAAATCTGGTCTCTTTTTCCCGGGAGTGCTTTTCCGTTTTTCTCAGCGCCGCCCGTATCCTGGCAAGCAGTTCGCCCATATAAAACGGCTTTGTCACATAGTCATCCGCTCCCGCATCCAGCGCCCGGATTTTCTCGTCCTCTTCCTGGCGGGCCGATACGACAATTACCGGGGTATCAGCGATCTCCCGAATGCGCTCTATCACTTCCATTCCATCACCATCCGGAAGCCCCAGATCCAGAATCACAACATCCGGCCGGTTGGCATAAAACAGACTGACCGCTTCCTTCACCGATTTCGCCACCTGAAATCCATAATTCTCCTCCCTGAAACTCACAGACAGAAAATGGATAATATATTTATCATCCTCAACAATCAGGATCGTTTTCTTCTCATCCATAACAATTCTACAGACCCGCTGTCTGCGCCTTCAGCCAGAATGTAAAGCGGGCTCCCCCTTCCAATCTGTTTTCTGCCCATATTTTCCCGCCGTGGGCTTCGACTACTTCTCTGCAGATAGCAAGCCCCAGACCAATGCCCCGTTTCTGGTCTGGTTCATTTTCTCCCAGAGATACAAATTCATTAAAAATCAGTTCCTCACATCCTGGTTCTATCCCCCTGCCATCGTCCTCAACGACAAAAAAGGCTTTTCCGTTCTGGTATGTAACTCCCAGCCGGATATTGCCTCCTTCTTCTGTATTCTTCACCGCGTTATCCAGCAGATTTACCAGCACCTGGACAATCATCCTGCCATCTACGTTTGCGGTAATCAGCTCCTCCGGAAGGGAATCCCGAAACCTGCGGTGTTCTTTCAGTCCCTGGATATGCCGTTCCGCCTCATAGACAAGATCCTCGATTACTTCCTGATTTCTCTCAATAAACCCTTCCCCATTCTCAATCCGGGTCATACTCAGAATATTCTCCATGGTACGGGTCAGCCAGAGACTCTGCTCCCTGATATCACGCACGAGATTCTTCTTCTCATCCGGCGCCATGCTGTCATTATTCATGATAAGGTCACAATCGCCGATTATTCCTGTGAGTGGCGTCCGGAAATCATGTGAAATGCTTCTGAGCATACTGCTTTTTAAATGTTCACGCTCTACTTCCAGCTTCGTTTTCTCCTGCTCCGAATAGATGGTTTCACGGTCCAGCGCAATCCCGATCTGCCCTGCAGCCGCCCGGATAAAAATCTCCTGTTCCGCTGTCATTCCCCGATCCTGCGTATATACTTTCAGCTCCCCGGACTGCTGCATGATTCCTCCAATCGGGAAAAGCACATACCCTCCTTCGTATCCTTCCGCCTGCTTTATGCCGTTTTCTTCCTTAAGACTTACCGACGCTTCATATCCTGTATTTTCCCGGATATATGCCAGTCCAAGCTGGATAATTCTTTCTTTTCCGGTCACATTGCTGAAGCGTTCCGCCATCTCAGACATTCTCCGTGCCGTGCGCTCATTCTCTCCGGCGATGGACAGCTGACGGCGGAACCGTGCCGTCATTCCGGAAGAGATGCAGGAAACCACAAGAAAGAAAAACATCAAAGCCACATCGTCCGGATTCATGATCGCAAATGTATGAACCGGGACAGTAAAAAAATAGTTGAACATCAGAACACTGACTACGGCACCAATAATTCCATACTCATATCCCGCTGTAAAGGCTCCGATCAGAAGAACCCCAATCAGGAATACCATCAGAATATTTTCCTTCATCACACCGGCGCGGTTCAGGATCAGGCATACAAAACTGGACGCCAGTACAATCAAAATTGTGCGTACAATATAGAGAACCCGCTCGCTGTGTTCTGCTTTCCTCATCAGATTTCTGATTCTCTTCATCGCTGTACCCCTTTCTGCACCTGGCATTCAATCGATTTCCTCTCCTGCAAATAGTATCACCTTAATTCATATTTGCCAAGATGCGTTCTACATCCTTTTTCAAACCTACGATCATGAGATGGTCATCGCTCTCAAGCACCCGGTCCGGATGCGGCAGGAACTGTAAATGCCCTTTCACTTTAATCCCCAGAATGCTGACATGATACCGGGAGCGGACTGCCAGCTGACCGATGCTCTTGCCAGCCCATCCGGGCATCGGCGGAATCTCCAGGATAGAATACCCTTCCGCCATCTCAATATAATCGAACACCCTGTTACTTCCGTATTTCACAGCAGCGCGCTCTGCCGCGTCCTTCTCCGGATAAATCACTTCATCCGCACCGTTTCTCAAAAGGAACTTGGCCTGAATGTCCCGGGTCGCCTTGCTGACCACATATTTCGCTCCCATTTCTTTGAGCAGACTGGTAATCTCAAGACTGTTCTGAAAATCCGAACCAATGCAGACAAAACAGATGTCAAAATTCCCCACTCCCAGGCTTCGCAGCACATCCTCTCTGGTACAGTCTCCCACCTTCGCCATCACGGCACTGGAAAGCAGATCCTGCATACATTCCTCGTCTCTGTCCACGATCATCACTTCATTTCCCATATGTGCCATATTCAGACAGAGATGGTGGCCCAGCCTGCCCATTCCTATAATCAAAACAGATTTCATTTCCTTCAACCTCCCTGTTATTATCTCTGTACTGTCCGGCGGCTTCCTGCCCTTTCCGAACCTCTATCCGATCATTACTTTTTCTTCCGGAAGTTTTACCGGCGGTTCTACTTTGTGTCCTTTCATGGACAATGCGAATGTAAAGCTGCCGATCCTGCCGCAGAACATCAGAAAAATCAGCACCAGCTTGGAGACAGTTCCAAGATCTCTTGTAATTCCCGCTGACATGCCTACCGTCCCCATCGCTGAGGCTACTTCAAACATTACATCCGTCACATCCAGCGATGACGCAGTCACGATAATCAGCACGGCTGCAACAGAAAGCATCAGATTCGTGCACAGAACCGTGCCCGCTTTCCGAATGGTATCCTCTCCGATCCTGCGCCCGAACAGACTGCATTCCCTCTTCTGGAACAGACCGGAAACAACGGAAGCGAGCAGCACAATCGCCGTAGTTGTCTTGATTCCGCCTGCCGTTGATCCCGGGCTTCCGCCGATAAACATAAGCACCGTGGTTAAAAGCTTGCTGCTGTCAGTAAGCGCTCCTGTATCCACTGTATTGAATCCGGCGGTTCTGGCAGTTACGGATCCGAACAGCGAACACAGAATCTGCTCATTCAGCGGACGTCCGACAAGGGTATTGTCATACTCCAACACAAACAGAAGCGCTGCTCCTCCGAAAATAAGGATCAGCGTCATCAGAATGGTGATCTTTGTATGCAGGCTCCATCTGCGGATATGTAAACCGGTCTCTGTAATATCATTCCAGATGAAGAAGCCGATACCTCCGATAATGATCAGAAGCATAATCACAAGATTAACCACCCAGTCCCCGGAATACTCTGTCAGAGAAATATATGCCCCATCCTTCCCCATCAGATCAAATCCCGCGTTGCAGAAAGCGGATACAGAATGAAAAACACCATAATAAAGCGCCTGCCCAACATCCATGGTTCTTCCGAACCGGATGGCGAGAATCAGCGCTCCTGCCCCCTCAAAAAGAGCGGTTCCCATAATAATCTTTTTCGCAAGGCGGACAACTCCTCCTGTCTGCATAAAGTTCACACTCTCCTGAAGTGTTCCCCGCACCCAGAGTCCGATCTTCCGCCTCAGGACAATTGCGAAAAAGACGCCGATTGTCATAAATCCGAGACCGCCAATCTGAATCAGCAGCAGGATCACACACTGTCCGAAAGTTGACCAGTACTGAAAAGTGTCCGCAATGACAAGTCCTGTCACGCAGGAAGCAGACACCGCCGTGAACAGGGCGTTCACCGGCGGTGTAACAATTCCTTCTCTGGTTGATATGGGCAGCATAAGCAAAAGCGTCCCTGTCAGCACCACGAGGCAGAATCCGATCATAATCATCTGCGTCGGAGTCAGCCGGCGCATCAGTTTCTTTATCATGCCGCACCACCCACTTCATGCTCCAGAGTTACCAGTTCCATTCTCTGCAGCAGTTCTTCTTTGTTGTATACAATCGAAGTTCCGGTCTGCCTGTAGAGTTTCTTTATCGGCCTTTCATTGCATACACTGTAAATCTCTGCTTTCGGATATGCCTTCCGAAACAGGCTGCACATAGAGAGATTATCTACATCTGATGTTCCATACGCGACAAGATATTTTACACGCCCCCACTCCCGGGCTATCTGAACATCATCTGTAAATATAACCTGGAATCCCGCGGTCCGAAACCACTTTTCCAGTTCCGGCTCCCTTTTTTCTCCGAAAAGCACTGCACAGTCCTGCTTCTTCTCTGTCTGTTTCTCCGTTTTCCTGTTCTCCGTGAAAAATCCATCCACCCTCTTCATCAGATGGAAACCGTACAGGAAAAATCCTGCTGCAACTGCTAATAATAAAAAATCTCTCAACATAAAAATCACCTTCTTTTCTTAGTTCTATCATAAAACAGAACTTATTAAGAAGGTGATAATATTGATTACGGCAATGTTTAGATTTTGTTTAGACAGCTGACCCGCCGTCTTTCTGCACTTCTTCAAATTCTCTCTGAATCTGCTCAGAAGGTTCCGGTGTCAGCAGGGACACAACCACGATACAGATACTCGAGAAGATGAATGCCGGAAGCAGTTCGTAGATATCCCACATTCCGCCCAGCGGACGAACCAGAAGATTCCATACGAATACCATTCCCGCCCCGCCGATCATTCCGGCGATCGCGCCTGCCCGGGTTGTCCGTTTCCAGAACAGACTGAAAAGCATCAGCGGACCAAATGTGGCTCCGAATCCTGCCCATGCGAAACTTACAATTGTAAAAATCACACTGTTTTCATCCATAGCGATAATCATGGCTACAACCGCGATCAGAAGCAGCGTAATCCGTGAAATATTAAGCACTTCTCTGTCAGAAGCCTTTTTCCGGAACAGCCCCTGATAGATGTTCTTCGCAAAAGCTGACGCGGCAATCAGCAGATAAGAATCCGATGAACTGATCGTAGCCGCAAGAATGCCTGCCATGACAAATCCTGCAATCAGCGGAGGAAGCAGATTTGTTGACAGCAGAATAAACACATTTTCCGCATCCGCGGATGTTGTTAACGCAGTCGGAAAAAGTGTTCTTCCGATCAGTCCGATAAATACGGCAATCGTAAGAGAAATCACAACCCAAACCGTAGCTATTCGCCGGGAACGTTTCAGCTCATCCTCATGACGGATTGCCATAAAACGAAGCAGCACCTGTGGAACTCCAAAATATCCAAGCCCCCACGCAAGAGCCGATACTACCGGAAGGATGCCATAAGCTGCCGCTTCACCAAACAGCGGCTGCCCGTTTACGGCCTGCTGTACTCCGTCCACAGTCTGGGGCGTTGCCATTCCGAAGAATTCTAAAAATCCCGGAATCGAACGCACATTGTCAAGAACCGCTCCCAGACCGCCAGCTGAATAAGTACCGACAATCACAATCACACTGAGTGCGATAATCATCACAATCGCCTGCATGAAATCAGAAGCGCTCTCCGCCAGAAAACCTCCGATAATGGTATAGATCAGCACAAAGACCGCACCCACGATCATCATCGGAACATAGGGAAGATCAAACAGTGTAGAGAACAGCTTCCCGCATGTCACAAGGCAGCTTGCCGCATAAACTGTAAAGAATATCAGGATGAAAACCGCTGATATTGTCATGATCACTTTCCGCTTCTCATGAAAACGGTTGGAAAAATACTCCGGAAGCGTGATGGCATTTCCCGCTTTCTCACTGTAGCGGCGAAGTCTTTTCGACACGATCAGCCAGTTTATATAAGTTCCAACTGCAAGCCCGATCGCCGTCCATGCCGCATCCGCGATTCCGCACCAGTACGCAACTCCCGGCAGTCCCATGAGCAGCCACCCGGACATATCCGAAGCTTCCGCGCTCATGGCGGTCACCCATGGTCCGAGGCTTCTGCCGCCCAGGAAATAAGCATCCGAGCTGGCATTCGCTTTTCTTGCAAAAGTTACACCAATTATAATTACCGCAGCCATATAGATGACCATGGCAATCAATATCTGTAATGTGTCTCCCATTCTTTTTTGTCCTTTCTGTCTCCCGCGCCGGAATTCCGACACTTTCTTTCTCTGTGCCTTTCAGCAGAATATTTTCCGCTTTTCATTCGAAAAGAAGAAAAGTTTTCCACATTTACGACACAATATGGGACTAATTATAAACAAAATATAAACTTTTGGCAATCGTTACTTTATAATTCTCTCGATTTCCCGGCGCGTCTCTTTTACTTTTCCGGGATCCGTTCCGCCGGAATTAATCCCGATCACGACATCATCCGTCATTACCACAGACGGGAAATAGAAATCACACAGGCTCTTATCATCCGCTGTGTTGACCGGTATTCCTCTTTCACTGCACTCGTTCTTCACAGCGCGGTTTACATCCGGACGGTCCGATGCTGCCAGCACAATTTCATATCCTTCCGTGTCGCCGGCCCCATAACACCGGCGCTCTGCCGTAATCTTTCCCTGCGTCTCCAGCTCGGTCAGCTCTTCTTTCAGTTCAGGCGCTATTACTTTTATGTCTGCGCCGAATTTCAGGAGCGTTCTCACACGGCGAAGGGCAATACTGCCGCCTCCCACCACAAGGATTTTCTTTCCGCTGATATCAATAAACATCGGGAAATATGGTCTCTCCATTTTGCCCTCCTGCCTCTACATCTGATATAAAAGCGCATTGCAGATACATGCCGCGATACTGCTTCCGCCTTTTCGACCTCTCGCCACAATATAGGGCGTATCTTTCAGGCTCAGAATCAGTTCCTTTGACTGAACCACGTTTACAAACCCAACCGGCACCGCGATAATAAGCTCCGGATCTATCCTGCCTTCTGACACCAGCTCATGAAGCCGTACCAGCGCGGTGGGGGCATTTCCGATGGCAAAGATCAGTCCTGGGGCCTTTCCGTCTGCGTCCGCTTTTTCATTCTTTTCTGCTCTGTTCCCCAGGAGAGCAGCTGCCTTATCCATACATGCCGCCGCCCTTGTGGTACCGTTCTGCTTAGCAGCCTCAGCAACATCCTCATCAGACATAAAGCAGTAAACTTCACCGCCGTACTTAGCCAGACGCTTTTTGTTGATTCCCGCCTTCGCCATCTGCGTATCCGTTACAATAGAAGCGCCTCTGCGTATGGCATCCATCGCCCGCTCCACCACATGATCGGAAAACACCAGATTGTCGGCATAGTCGAAATCCGCGCTGGTGTGAATACACCGTTTTACAACAGCCTCTGTTCCAGGTATGAGCTGCCTGTCCCCCAGCTCTTCCGTGATAATCTCAAAACTTCTTTTCTCGATATCAGCAGGCAGAACCTGCTCAAGTTCCATTAACATCTGTATTGCCGCTCCTTTCCTTTTTCCCGGTTATTTGCCGCCCGGATATCTGCAGACGGAATCGTTCTCCTGTCCGGATAGAAATCACTTCATCCGCATCCCGATTCCACAGACAACCCGATCCACACGCCGGGCATGTTCCGCCAGCTCCACACATACTCTGCCTGCGGCCTCCCGGTATTCTCTCTCAAAAGCATCGACCGGCACAAGACCGCAGCCGATTTCATCACACAGTATAATAATCTTCCTGTTCATGCCAAGAATTTTTTCCGTCAGATCCTCCGCGCTTTTCCCCGCCAGCATCCAGCGTTTTACAAGAAGATGAAACCGGTCAATCGCAGCTGCATTTTCGATCTCCCGAAATGGAATTTCTTCTCCATCCGCCCACGTCAGCCCGGGGAAAATCATCTCCGCATAAGCTCGTTTTCCCTGATAAGCGCCTCCCAAAATCAGTGTGACTCCTGCCGGATATTCACTTTTATTTGTTTCCAAAGATTTCCCTTTTTCCCGTATCTGTATCGGGATTCCGGATACAACCTCCGTCACTCTGTCCGCCTCCTCTGCCAGTGCCCTGTTGATCCGCGCCAGATTCTTCTTGTAGAGGACCATTTCTTCTGAATCTGATCCGGATTCGCGGAACACATCATTCGTCACTACCACGAGATTCCGGCATCGCTCATGAAGCATCCGCACGCCTCTGATCACCGCTTCCGCAGCAGCTATTTTTGCAGCCTTCGGTTCGTACATCTCATTCGCGGTAAGATTAGAAATACATTCCAGCAGAACGGACGCGCCTTCCAGAGGCGGGGCATCCGGTGCGGTTATATGCTCCGCCAGTCCGTAATACCACTCAAGTGTCTGAAAACCTTTTCCCGCCCGCATCTCCCTGTGGTGCGCGATCTTCTTCTCTGTCTCCGCGCCATAGGGGATCATGTCGGCAATATAATACAGCGGCGCACGATTCCCGCTCGCTTCTGCCAGACGGCGGTGTTCACGGCATACTGAAGCCTCCGCATAGGCGGACTTCCCGCTGCCGCTGCCTCCGATCACCAGTTCCATCATCGATACACGTCCTCCTTTTACCCGATATCCGCATACCGGTACTCCAACGCTCCGCTTGCCGGGATCTGACGGATTCCCGAGATCGCCGGGTTCACCAGATTCACGCTCTTCATTGCATAGAGGGGAATGATATAAAACTGTTCTCCTACCGCAAGCTGCTCTGCCTGGTGCATAAGTTCCGCCCGCTTTGCCGGATCTGATTCTGAACTGGACCGCGCTACAATCGCGTCATAGGTTTCGTCATGAATGCCGCTGCAGTTGTAAGTACTGTTTGACATGAGCATGGACAGATACGTGTACGGATCTGCAAAATCTGCCGTCCAGTTCATTCTGCACAGGTCAAAATCCCCTGAGTAGCGTGTAGAGTAGTTTGCCTGCAGTTCCTGCGCTTCCAGGTTAATTGTAATATTCAGGTTTTCTCTGAGCTGTTCCTGAATCACCTGAGCTGTATTCGAATCCATTTCCAGTGTCGGATAATTGTACGTCAGTTCCGGGAATCCCTCGCCGTCCGGATATCCCGCCTCCGCGAGAAGCTCCCTGGCACGCTCCACATTTTCCTCAAAGGGCTGAGGCGCACCGTCCACGAAATACTCCCCGGTGTTTTTATCTTTCATGTACTTTGCGACCAGGTTGTATGTCGGCTCCGTGTCCGATCCCACAATCTGGCAGAGCTCCTCTCTGTTGATTGCAAGGTTGATCGCTTCGCGCACACGCACGTCATTCAGAGGTTCCACATTCAGATTCATATAAATGTAACGGGTAGCAATCTGATCTGTCACAAACAGATCATCCTCCCCCTCATACGCCTCCATCACTGTGGAAGACAGAGAGGTTGCAACGTCCACCTCACCGGCTTCGTAGGCATTTGCCATTGACTGCGTATCATCGAAGAACCGATAGGTGATCCGGTCGAGATTCACGGCGTCTTTATTCCAGTAGTTCTCGTTTTTCTCAAGGACAAAATACTGATCCGCCACGTATTCTTTCAGATAATAAGGACCATTGGCAAGGCTGGTCTCCGGATTTCTGTCCCATCCGCTGTCCACAGAATCCGCATTTTCGGTGCTGGACGGTGTGTAAACCGGGAGCCGCAGAAGATCCAGGAAATAAACGCAGGGTTCTTCCAAGCGAAAGATCAGCGTATAATCATCCGGCGCCTCCACTCCCAGAGAATCCATCTCTGCTTCTCCGTTATAGATCTCCTCCGCATTTTCAATGGGAAAAAGATAATTGGCATATCCGCTTCCGGATGCAGGATCCAGAGCGCGGGTGATCGTGTTCAGAAAATCCGCCGATGTCACCGGACTTCCATCCGACCAGAGCGCATCCTGCCGAAGATGGAATGTCCATTCCGTATTCTCCTCGTTCACCTCATAGCTCTCTGCCGCGCGGTATTCGATCTCACCGTTCTCATCGTAAGTAAGCAGCTCGTCCAGAGCGCTTACAGAATATGCCAGATAGGTAAGCGCAATCGAACCTGCGGGATCCATGGATCCCGTGTCACTGCTGATCGCCACTGTGATTTCCTTTTCATCTTCGTTTCCGCTGCCTGCCGGGCTGGCCGTTACACATCCTGACAGAAACAAAGTACAGCTTAACATCAATGCAGCAGCCGCTGCCGTCATTCTTTTCCTCATGTATCTCTCCTTAAGTCTTCTGTTCATTTACTACCGGAATCGTTCTCCCGATCCATTTCCCGTAAACAGGAATGTTGTTGTTTTATATCTGGGACGTCATCTTATACCCTTCTGTTCTGCGTCCGCTGTGTTTCTCAGAGTATAAAAAGCACGCAGTGTCCCTGCTGACAAACCGGTACGCTTCCGGAACCTCATGCCGGCAGCATTCCAGCGCATAACCGCACTGCGGGGCAAATAAACAGCCAGCGTGCTCTGTCTGTATATCCGTGCTGTTTTCCAGAAGGGGAGCTGCTTTGATTTTCACAGCTCGCAGCGGATCCGGTTCCGGCACTGCTTCAATCAGCTGCTTTGTATAAGGATGCCACGGATCAGAACAGACTTCTTTTGTCCTTCCCGTCTCCACGATCTGTCCTCTGTACATCACTGCAACCTTCGTGCTGATCCTTCTCACTACATGAATGTCATGGGATATAAACAGGCAGGAAATCCCCCGCTCTTTCTGAATTTCAAGCAGCAGCTTCAGGATCTGCTCCTGTGTCGTTGCATCCAGTGAAGAGAGGGCTTCGTCACAGATCAGAAGCTCCGGCCCCACGATCAGTGCTCTGGCGATCCCGATCCTCTGGCGCTGTCCTCCGGAGAAAGCATCCGGATACCGGTCCAGATCCCCTTCTTTTAAACCTGTAAGCTCCAGCATTTCTCTGATCTTAAGTTCAATCTTCTCCTCATCCGGCTTCCGCACTCCATATTTTCTCCGCAGATGCGGCAGAAGCGCTTCCCGGAGAGTCTGCCTCACCGTAAGGCATGGATTTAAGGATGCGTAAGGATCCTGAAACACCATCTGGATCTTCCCCTCGCATTCCGTTTTCCTGAGTCTTTCATCCAGTAATTTTCCCTGATAATGCAGCTCTCCTTCATCTGCTTTCAGTATGCCGGACAGGATACGGGCAAGGGTCGTCTTCCCGCTGCCGCTCTCTCCTACAAGAGCAAAGACTTCCCCTCCATACAGATCCACAGAGACATCCCGCACGCCTTCCCGGCTGTCAAACGCCTTTGTTACATGACTGACACTGACAAGCGGGATCCTGTCTTCTTCTCCGGATGTCTTTTTTCCCCCATGCCGGTCCCTGTTCTCAATGCTTCCTTTTGCATCCCGGAGCAGCTGTCTTGTATATTCTTCCTGCGGGTCATAAAAGATGTCCTCCGCAGTTCCGTTCTCCACAATCTTTCCCCTGTGCATCACGTAGATACGGCTGCACATTGCCGCAGTCACTCCCATATCGTGACTGACAAGAAGAAGAGATGTACCTGTCTCGCGGACAATACTCTTCAGAAGAAGAAGGATCTGGGCCTGGACTGCCGCATCCAGAGATGTGGTCGGCTCGTCCGCGATAATTACGTCCGGTTCGCATGCCAGCGCTATGGCGATCACCACTCTCTGGCGCATCCCGCCCGAGAGTTCAAACGGATACTGCCGCATACGGAGCTTCACATTCCGGATTCCCACCCGATTAAGCAGTTCTTCTGCCCGGATCTGTGCCTCTTTCCTGGTGCATTTTTTCCGCATACGGATCGTCTCAGTCATCTGTCGCCCGATCCTGACAGAAGGATTCAGGCAGCTCAGAGAATCCTGAAAAATCATGGCAATATTCTTTCCCGGTGCGGAAGGGCTTCCGCTGACAAGAATGGAATCCGATTTCACCGATGCCTTATCCCCCAGAAGCCCCATCACCGCAAGCATGGCAGTGCTTTTTCCTGATCCGGATTCCCCGACGATTCCGACAACCTCACCTTTTTCCACATAAAAACTGAGCCCGTGCAGGATTTCGGGCGTCCCCGCACTGTAGTCTCCTGTCAAATACCTTACGCTCAGTCCCTGTACATCCAGCGCCCTCATCTGTTTCCACCTCTCCTGCTTCCGGTTTTCTCCTCAATCGCTGTGCCGACCATATTGAGGGCAAGTATCATAACACACAGAACAACAAGGGGGCAGATCATCTGATACGGGTAAAGGATCATCTGGCTCCTCGCCTCCTGAATAATCGTCCCAAGGCTTGCCGCCGGAGCCGAAAGCCCGACCCCCAGAAAACTTAAGAATGCTTCTGTAAATATTGCCTGAGGTACAAGAAAGATCAGATTCACAATAACCGGTCCCGCCGCATTGGGGAGAAGGTGCCTGACCAGAATACGCATCGGAGAGATTCCTTCCATCCGCGCTGCTTCCGCATATTCCGACTTCTTCAGGCTGACGATCTCACCCCGGACGATCCGCGCCATGCCGATCCATCCCGCCACACACAGTCCGAGAATCATGCTGCCCACGCCGGAGCCCATAACCAGCGTAATCAGGATCACATAAAGCATGGACGGAATTGCAGAAATAATATCCGCGATCCGCATCAGAACCATATCCAGTTTCTTCCCTGCATATCCGGATATCGCACCGTAGATCACGCCGATTACTCCATTGATCAGGGTGCTGGAAATACCGATCACCAGGCTGAGCCCGGCGCCGTACCATACGCGGGCGAACAGATCCCGCCCGAACCGGTCCGTTCCGAACCAGTGAACCGCTGAGATCGCCTGGTTCTGAATCTGCGCATTCTGTTCCGAGTAGGACCAGGGCCAGAAAAGCGGTACGGTAATGGCAAGGATCATCCAGACAAAAAGAATCACGCAGCCTGCTGCCGCCATTTTGCTGCCGCCTGTATAGCGCTCCCACAGCCCGACAGCTCTTCCCGGTATATGCAGTTTTCCTGATTTCCTGTTGCCTGCCTGCAGCTCTTCCATATTACAGTGTCTCCTCTCTGTAGGCCCTGCGCGTTGCGGGATCCAGCCATGCGCACAACAGATCCGTAATCAGATTCACAGCGATCACAACCGCTCCCATAAACACAGTCAGCCCCAGAATCAGTGTGTAATCCCGGTTCGTAATCGAGCCTACAAACTCTCTTCCAAGTCCGGGTATCGTAAATATACTCTCAATAACAAAACTTCCGGTGAGCAGGGACGCCGACGCAGGCCCCACATAATTCAGCACCGGAAGATAGGCGTTTTTCAACGCATGAGTCAGAATCGTTCTTCCCCTGTTCATCCCCTTTGCCCGGGCAAACAGGACGTAGTCTTTCCCCATCTCGGCCTGAAGCGCGCTCCCCGACAGTCGGGAAATCACAGCCGCAGGATACAGGGAAAGAGCTGTCACCGGGAGCACGTAGTGAAGCGGTGATAACAGTCCGGACGCCGGAAGCCATTTTAACTTCACGCTGAATACGAGCATAAGAAGAATCGCAACGGCGAAACTGGGAATTCCCGCTGCGAGCATTCCGCCTGCTGATATAACGCGCCTTACGCTTCTGTGCTTTATAAATGCCATGAGAATCCCGAGAGAGGTTCCGAGAATCACAGAAACAACAAGCGCCGTGATCCCGATCGATGCTGTGATCGGCCACGCCCGCGCGATAATCTCAGTCACCCGGGTGGACGGATCTTCATACGAGATCCCGAGATCTCCGTGCAGCAGTCCGCCCATATATGTAACGTACTGCATAAGCAGCGGTTCATTCAGCCCGTACTCCTGTTCCACAGCCTCCACCACCTGAGAAGACACGCCGCCCCTCTGAAAAGGGCTTCCCGGAATCATCCTCACAAGGAAAAATGTAACTGTCGCCAGCACAAAAAGCGAGAGGATGCCCGTCAATATTCTTTTCACAGTATAACGAAACATCCTTTCACCTGCCTTCCTCTTCTGATCTTTCCGTCTCTGCTCCGGACGGTTCCTGCGAAACCGCTCTTTGTCTAATATACCACATCTTGCCCCCTCAATAAAGTACAGTTCCGCTATTTAGTTAATTAGGTTCGCTGACTTTTGGAGACGATATTTCCGAAAACAGGGGTGGCCTTCCAAAACATATTCTGCAAGGGTGGAGACTGTGTTCGGCTTCCGCTCCAGGCGCTAAGGGAAACTAAGGAGTTCCGGGGACGGACTAAAAACAGGGACAGACGGTGAGCAACTCGCATTCGCTCAGAC
>DXGZ01000086.1 GCA_019113645.1 Candidatus Mediterraneibacter vanvlietii
TTCTTTTATTAAAGAATGTATGGCTGTAAATCCGGATATTCTGTGTATTAATTATCTTGATTATCAGAAAAATATTCTGGATATGATATGCAATACACAAGGAAAACTAATTGTGATTGATAATGCAGATATCCTGCTTGATGATGAGACAAGGAAATATATTTCTCTGGATGGGAAGAACCAGTATCTGATTATAGGACGAAATCCAAAGAATCTTTTTGCTACGAAAGAGAATTTATTCGAGCTCACGAGCAGAAAAATTGATGAACAGACCGAGTTTCTGATAAAACCATATCTGTGAGAAATCTGTAACAGCTATGTTCGGGAGAGGGGAAGGCTCTGAATTGCTGAAGATTTTTCAAAATTTTATGTTGTGTATTTTTATGCATCAGGTTACAATAGTGGATGCATATTTAAAGGGAGGAGTTAAGTGCAATGTTTGGAAGAAACAAAAAGGGGAATGTCCCGACAGCTAAAAGAGACTTTACAAAGCTGAAGACGCCCCATACCTATGTGATCATCTTTTTCTTGGTGGTCATCTGCTGGATTATGACATTTCTGATTCCGGCGGGAAAATTCAGCACCCATGAGATTGAATATACGGACGCCAACGGCGAGACAGCCACAAGAACGGTCCTGATGGCGGATACATTCCGGTACAGTTATAACCTGGACACGGATTTTGTAGCGGATGCGCTCGTCGACATAAGCGAGGATCAGGCTCTGATGGAAGAGCTGGAGGTAGATCCGGAAGGTCTTGCAGCTCTGCTGGAGACAGATTCATCTGCATGGACACAGGCTGATCTTGATGCGGTAGGCATCAGTGACGATGAGATGTACAGCCTTTATGGCGAAGATTTCTATGATACAAGCGAGAGGTTACATAAAACAGCGCAGATCTGGGGCACAGAGGACTTCGGCGGTTTTGGATTCATGAACTATGTGTTTGAAGGTCTGGTAACCGGCGACCGTTCCGGCTCAGCTGTTGGTCTGTGTGCGCTGATCCTTGTTATCGGCGGTTCCTTCGGTATTATCATGAAGACAGGAGCCATTGATGCGGGAATCTATGCTTTTATCAGAAAGACAAAAGGTCTGGAGCGTCTGGCGCTTCCGCTGCTCTTTATCCTGTTCTCTCTGGGCGGAGCGACATTCGGTATGGCGGAGGAATGTATTCCGTTTGCCATGATTATGGTCCCCTTTGTCATTGCGCTGGGGTATGATTCAATTGTGGCGGTAACAGTCACCTATGTAGCGTCACAGGTCGGAAATGCGGTTTCGTGGATGAGTCCGTTTTCTGTGGCGGTTGCGCAGGGAATTGCAGGAGTTCCGGTACTTTCCGGTGCGACATTCCGTCTGATTATGTGGGTAGTAGTTACTCTTGCCGCAGCTGCATTTATGATGGTTTATGCAGAAGGGGTACGCAAGACCCCGGAGAAATCCGTTGTATATGCGGGAGACGCTTACTTCCGCAATCGTATGGACACAGTAACAGAAGAAGAGCGTGAATTTAACCTTGGACATAAACTGATCCTGCTGGAAATGCTGGCAGTTCTGATCTGGATTATCTGGGGGGTTACACAGCGCGGATTCTACATTCCTGAGATTGCATCCCAGTTCTTCGTAATGGGATTCGTGGCAGGAGTTATCGCAATTATCTTCAAATTAAATGGTATGACAATCAATGGAATGGCTTCCGCTTTCCAGGGGGGAATCGCTGATCTGGCAGGTACAGCAGTCGTTGTCGGAATGGCAAAGGGAATCCTTCTTGTTCTTGGCGGATCAGATGCAGATGTTCCTTCCGTACTGAATACGGTTCTGTACGGAATCGGAAGAGTGCTGGACGGAGTTCCTGCCTTCCTTGGCGCATGGTTCATGTATATTTTCCAGAGCCTCTTCAACCTGGTCGTAACATCCAACTCCGGACAGGCAGCTCTGACCATGCCGATTATGGCTCCGCTTTCTGATCTGGTAGGTGTATCCCGTCAGATTGCCGTTCTGGCTTATCAGCTGGGCGCCGGATTCGTAGATGCATTCACTCCGGTATCAGCCAGCCTGATCGGCGTGCTCGGTGTGGCAAGAATCGAATGGGGCAAATGGGCTAAATTCCAGATTAAAATGCAGGCATTCTTCTTTGTATTAGGTACAATATTTATTGCCATCGCAGTAGGGATTAACCTTCAGTAGAAAAGGGATGAAACATGTCTATTGTTAAGATTATAAAAAACGCAAAAGTATATGAGCCGGAATATCTCGGAGTAAAGGATATTCTGATCCTGGGAGATAAAATCGCGGCAGTAGGAGAAAACCTGACCGCTGATTTTGGCGGCAGCGTAGAGGTCGAAGTGATTGATGCAGACGGAATGGCTGCTGTTCCCGGATTTATCGACAGTCATGAGCATATCATGGGCGGAGGCGGCGAAGGCGGATTTCATACGAGAACACCGGAAGCAGCTCTGGGCGATCTGATCAGAAACGGTGTGACTACGGTAGTGGGATGCATTGGCACTGACGGTGTAGGCAGGGATATGCCGTCCCTGCTTTCCAAGGCCCACGCACTTGAAAATGAGGGTGTTACCACTTATGTTTACACCGGGTCCTATCAGGTGCCTTTGCACACGCTGACAGACAGCCTGATGAAAGATATCATGATGCTGGATAAGGTAATCGGAGTGGGAGAGGTGGCGATCTCTGATCACCGCTCCTCCCAGCCGACCTTTGAAGAATTTGCCCGGATCGCAGCGGACGCCAGAGTGGCAGGCATGCTCTCCGGAAAAGCCGGGATCGTTAATGTACATCTCGGAGACAGTGAGCGGAAGATCGATCTGATCGAGCGGGTTGTCCGTGAAACGGAAATTCCTTTCTCGCAGTTTCTTCCGACTCATGTAAACCGCAATGCGGCTCTGTTTGAGAACTGTCTTGATTTCGCAGCGCAGGGCGGCACCATTGACTTTACGGGAAATGAGGATATTGATTACTGGGAGACGATCTGTGATGAGGTCAGGGTCAGCACAGGAATCCGCCGTCTGCTGGACCGCGGCATTTCAAGCGACCGGTTTACGATCTCTTCGGACGGACAGGGAAGCCTGCCTGTATTCAATGAGAAAGGCGAATTCCAGGGCATAGACATCGGCAGAGCATCCTCCCTTCTCAAGGAAGTAAGAGAATGCGTTTTTCGAGAAGAGATTCCGCTGGAAATCGCAGTAAAAGGCATCACAGCCAATCCGGCCTCTATACTTAAACTTGGAGCAAAAGGCCATATTAAAGCAGGATATGACGCTGACATCTGCCTCCTCACAGAGCAGGATCTGGCACTGAAAACCGTGCTTGCAAAGGGACGTGTTATGGTAATGGACGGAGAGCAGCAGGTATTCGGAACATTTGAGAAGAAACAGAAGTAAAAAGCAGATTTCCGTCCACAAAGCTTGCGGTATGTGATAGAATAAGCATGTTATGAAAATCGAGGAGGATGCAAGTGATGAAAATAGCTGTAACTTATGATAATGGAAATGTATTCCAGCATTTTGGAAAAACAGAGTTCTTCAAAGTATACGAGGTGGAAGATAACAAGGTAGTCTCCAGCGAGGTGATCGGCTCCAATGGAACCGGACATGGCGCTCTGGCAGGGCTTCTCGCAGACCGGAATGTTGACGTGCTGATCTGCGGCGGCATCGGCGGCGGAGCCCAGGCAGCTCTTGCAGAAGCCGGTGTGGAACTGTGTGCAGGCGCTGAGGGAGATACAGATCAGGCGGTAGAAGCCTATCTGAAGGGCGAGCTGGTATCCACAGGCGCAAACTGCGACCATCATCATGGCGAGGACCACAGCTGCGGAGACCACGAGGATGGACACAGCTGCGGAGATCACGGCGAGGAACACTCCTGCGGCGGCGGATGCGGCAGCTGCGGAGGCGGATGCGGCTCTGAGCCGGCTCTGACCGGACGCAACGTTGGAAAAACCTGCCGTACTCACTACAGAGGTACGTTCAATGACGGAACTCAGTTCGATTCTTCTTATGACCGCGGAGAGCCGCTGGAATTCATCTGCGGAGCGGGACAGATGATCAGAGGATTCGATGCTGCTGTAGCTGATATGGAAGTAGGACAGGTTGTTGATGTACACCTGATGCCGGAAGAAGCATACGGCATGCCGGATCCGAATGCGATTTTCACTGTTGAGATCGCGCAGTTGCCCGGAGCGGAAGAACTGGAAGCAGGACAGAGAGTATTTCTGACAAATCAGTTCGGACAGCCGTTCCCGGTGAATGTGACCGCAAAGGATGAGACAACGATCACATTCGATGCCAACCATGAGATGGCAGGAAAAGAGCTGAACTTCCGGATTGAACTTGTGGAAGTGAAATAAGATCAGAAAGTGAAATAAGATCACAGAAAAGAGAACCGGATTCCACCTGAGTTTGGAGTCCGGTTCTTTTCATGTGACACGAATACAATTTTTGATCGGCAAAATTCAAAAAAATGAAGTGTATAAAAATTGATTTTTTCCGATAATCTGATATATTACTAATAGATAAAATCTAACAAAAAGAACGGATAAAAAAATGTAGGCTATGTATTGGAGGAAAACAGATGCGATACCTTTCAGTTGCTGAAATAGCAAAGAAATGGAATGTCTCAGAACGAAGTGTAAGAAATTACTGTGCTCACGGGCGTGTGGAGGGGGCCTTTCTTAACGGGAAGGTCTGGAATATCCCGGAGAATGCAGAAAAACCGGAGCGCTCCAACAAAAAGAAAGAACGTCCAATTACACTGCTGGATATTTTTCAGGAGCAGAAGGCTGGCAAATATTCCGGAGGCATTTACCATAAGACGCAGATTGACTTAACGTACAATTCAAACCGTATAGAGGGGAGCCGTCTGACCCACGATCAGACCAGGTACATTTTTGAAACTAACACCATTGGCGTGAAAAATGAAGTTCTCAATGTAGATGATGTGATTGAAACTGCAAATCATTTCCGATGTATTGATCTGATTATCGATAATGCAAAAGCATTGCTTACTGAGAAGTTCATCAAGGAGCTGCATCTGATTCTGAAAAATGGTACCAGCGACTCCCGAAAAGACTGGTTTGCTGTTGGTGATTATAAGAAGTTTCCGAACGAGGTCGGCGGTATGAATACTGCCCTTCCTGAAGAAGTCGCAGATAAGATGAAAACATTGCTGGCAGAATATAATGCCAGAAAAGAAAAGACTTTCGAAGATATATTAGACTTCCATGTGAAGTTTGAGCGAATCCATCCATTTCAGGATGGTAATGGGAGAGTGGGCAGACTGATTATGTTTAAGGAGTGCCTGAAATATAATATTGTTCCATTTATAATCGAAGATAACCTGAAAATGTTCTATTACCGGGGATTGAAAGAATGGAACAATGAAAAAGGCTATCTTATGGATACCTGTCTGACTGCGCAGGACAGGTATAAGGCATATTTAGATTATTTCAGGATCGAGTATTAAATTCGTGGATTTCCACAGACCTTACCAGCATATGCCTATATCCAAGAATTATGTTAAGAAAAATAGCCAACATGGCGATTTTAATTGGTAGAGATTGTCCTTATCCGGGAATATAATATAGGAGAATTGTAAAAAATAAGGAGGAAATACAATGAATTTGGGTAACAGTCTGTTTCAGGCACGAAAAAAATGTGGACTTTCGCAGGAAGAGGTAGCAGAAAAACTGGGCGTAAGCAGGCAGACGGTCTCAAAGTGGGAAACCGATGAGACAGTTCCTGATATCCGCCAGTCGAAGAAAATGGCGGTGCTTTATCATGTGTCATTGGACGAACTGATTGATTTTGATCTTGATTTCAGAGAAATCCAGGACGCCATAGACAGAACAAGCGAGGAAGTCGAAGCAAAAATTAACTGGACAAATGCCTGGGGAAAGAAATACCCGATTCTTCTCAAATATCAGGCTGATGTAAATATTCCTAATTATGCCCGCAGAATTAATATAATGCTGGACGAATTAAAACAGGACTATGGTTTCAGCGAGCAGGATGCGATGCTTGTTCTCAAAGATATTTTATACAATGTCTGGAAAAACCGTAAAAGCAATGGCACAGGAAAGAACGTTTGAAAAATAACCATGAGGAGGAACTCTAATGGAGTATAAGATTATAGAAAAACCAGCCTTTACGTTTGCAGGCGTCAGTAAACGAGTGCCTTTGCAATTCGAGGGAGTAAATAATGCTATTTTGGAACTGGCGCAAAGCATAACGCCGGAGCAGAAAGAGGAAATGCACCGGTTACAAAACATCGAACCTTATGAAATTGTAAATGTTTCCTATGAATCAGATACGGACTTCCTTGAAGAAGCTGGAGAATTAACGCATCTGATTGGTGTTTTAACAACGAAAGATGACATTAGCAGTAATCTGGATACATTCGCTGTAAAATCGCATACATGGGCTGTTTTCCCAAACGAAGGATCATTCCCGTTTACTTTGCAGGATACAATGGCAAGAATCTATTCCGAATGGCTTATGACTTCAGATTATAAACTGGCAGAGTCATTCTCTTTCTCATTTACGAAAATGGACGAAGCAAAACCCAACTACGCATACAGTGAAATCTGGATTCCGGTTATAAAAAAGGAATAGGGAAAAATCATTCCCACTGCCGCGGAAAAGAAGCATAGTAAAGCAGTGCGACAACCCTCTTTCAAAGAGTAAGAGCCAGGTCTGTGCAAGGCCTGGCTCTTGGTTTCAGCAAACGCAGACGGGTTCTCTGCAGAAAACCTTACGTTTGCGAAGGGAACAGAACTCGGATGGATCTACCCCAGCTGGAGTTCGTTCTTCTTTTTGCTGTACAGTTCATGGATAATCCGTACACATTCATCGATTCCTATGGCAGCGCTGTTCAGACAAAGGTCATAGTTCTGCGTATCGCCGAACTTCTGTCCCGAATAGTACTGATAATAGGCAGCTCTTTTCTTATCTGTTTTTTCTATCTGTGCCAGCGCGATATCCAATGACTCATGATAAATGTGCTCAATGCGGTACTTTCTGCTCTCCAGATCGGAATATATGAATACCCGCAATACGCCGGGGCGTTTCTGCAGTACATAGTCTGCACAGTGTCCCACAATGACGCTGCTCCCTTTTGCGGCAATGTCCCGGATGATTTTGGCCTGATGAAGGAAAGCCTCGTCATCGGCAGAGAGACTGTGTCTAACATCTGTGGAAAGCCCATGCAGCAGACCGCCGACGCCGGTATCTTCCGGATTCTCAAAATAGCTGCTGTCGATTGGGCTTGACTGGGCTGCAAGATCAATCAGTTCATGATCGTAGAACGGAAGATCCAGTTCTTCTGCCAGTTTTTTCCGATTTCCCGGCCGCCGCTGCCGTGCTGGCGGCTGATGTTGATGATCGGAAGTTCCTGCTGTTCGCCTGTGTTTTCTTCTTCCGCATGGACGCTCTTTCCGAATTCGCCCGCCCATTCGAAGCCCTTCTTTGAAATGATGACGGCGATGATCTCATTGATAACTGCAGCTGCCGCAATGGTACCCTGGATGATCTGGGCACATTCCGGAGCAGGACCGGAAAGTACGGAAACTGTGATCCCTGTAAAGATAAGAGACACGCCGGAATGGGGCAGGAGTGTAAGCCCCAGGAATTTTTTTTACTGTCTGGGGCGAGTGGATAATGCTTGCGCCAAAGTAAGCGCCGAAATATTTTCCGGCTGCCCTGGCGAGAATGTAGACCGCAGTGTAGATGCCTGCACCCATGATCAGATGGTAAACCAGCGGCGCTCCGAGATTTAAGATTACAACGATCATTGCAATGCCTAGAATAGGATTGAAGCTGTGCATAAGCTGTTCCAGTCTCGCCTCGCTGATCATATTGGAAAATGTGGCGGAAAACGCCATACCAATCAGCATGAAGTTGAGAATTGGGCTTGGCATCACTACATAATTAAAGAAGAAGCCAACCGCTGACGTTGCTAAAATGGTCAGGAACAGGAGTGCCAGGGAGATCAGGGCGCTTCGATCTTTTTTCAGTACCAGTCCGGCCACAAGCCCGGTCACAACGCCGATGACGAGCGACAGCAGTACGATGAGCGGAATCATATAAGCAGGCATCTGACCGGCAGATAAATTTCCAGCCACGACTGCAATGACGGTAAAGAAAACCGCGCAGCCAACAATGTCATCCAACGCAGCCATTGGAATCAGCGTCTTGGTGACCGGGCCGTCTGTCTTAAATTCCCGCACAATGGAAAGCGCAGGAGCAGGAGCGGTAGCCAGTGCGATGCCGCCGAAGATCAGCGCCAGATACAGTGGAACATTATTCAAATAAAAAACAATGCCAAATACCAGAGACACGAGGAAAAAGGTTCCAAGTGACTGGGTTAAAGTGGTGATGATAATTGCTTTTCCGGACCGCTTGATTTTATTCCAGACAAGCTCAGTTCCGATCATCAGACCGACGCAGCATTCCAGGATATGTTCCACAACCTGGTACCAGCCTGCGTCCAGAACTTCCTGATTCATAACAGAAAGAGCATGCGGTCCCAGAAGCATGCCGGTGATCAGCCAGCCCAGAATAGACGGCAGTTTAATTTTTGAGACCAGCTTTCCCACAAGAAAAGCAACCCCCATCGTAATAAGAAGTCTTAGCAGTAAGATCAGCATAATCCATCATTTCCTCCAGTTCCTTTTATTTTTGGGCTGCAATGCCGTACAGCATAAGATCTAGAAGCTGAGGCAGCTTTCCTTCATGATCCTGAATCAGAGAGGAAAAGTCGCCGCTTTCGCCCAGCTTCCCCTGGAAATATCCGTTAAACATTTCCTGAAAAACCATAAAATATTCCACCGCTATATCTGTAGTAATGCCGCCGCGCAGCTCTAAATGAGCGAAGATACAGCGGCAGCTTGCGGCGAGAAAGTCATCGTAATCCTTCCGGATTTCACGGATAGGGGCAAGAAGGTGAGCGGGAGGCTGCAGGATGGTATTGAAGAAAATATTGCTGTATAGCGGATGCTCCCGGAAAAAATCCCGGCGCTGCGCCAGCAACGTCTGAAGACCGGCCAGGGAATCCTGATAATTGAGTTCCCCTCTTTTCAGATACTTCAGCAGCCCGTCGTAGCAGATCCGGACACACTGCAGATATAAATCATCCTTATTTTTGAAGTTGTGGTAGATCAGCCCCTTGGAAAGATGGCTGGCGCTGCAGATGGTATTGATTGATGCAGCTTCATAGCTTTTTGTTCCAAATTCTTTGAGAGCAGCATCCAGGATACGTTCCTGCGTAATTCGTGTTTTTTCCTGTTGCTTCATACATAACCTCCATAAAATAGACCTTGCAGTCTATTATAATAAAAATAGACCGAATGGTCAATAATATTTGGATTAATCCTGTTCAGTTCTGCGGAATTATGATAGAATGGGATTGTAGGTAAGATTCGCTTTTGAAGATGAATACTATAGAGTGGATTTGGTGCTTTTCAGTCGTTTATTGCGTTGCTTTGAGAACATAGGATAGATGCAAATGTATGTAAATTATTATTACCGTAAGGAAAAAATGGAAGATGAAAATCCGACAATAGAAATCCTATTATGCAAAAATAAGAATCATACCGTTATTGAGATGGCTTTGGCGGAGGATACTAATCAGATATTTGCAAGTAAGTATTTAACTACATTGTATAACAAAGAGAAGTTGAAAAAGTTGATGGAAAGTGAAGAGCAAAAAGGTTCAATTATATTTTAGAAACGGTTGAAAATGTTATTGTTAATTCAAAGAGTACTAAAATGACTAAGAATTTTTCAGGAACAGAAGAAAGAAGGGATTGCATGAATCAGATAAGATTTAATGATTATATTAAAAATATGGGGTTGGTAAATTATCCTTTTAATTTATATACTGCAGAGAATGAGCAAGAGTATGCTGATAAATTATTTGTCCGAGCAGATAATTATGATTCAATAAAAAGCAGTTTTGAAGGTAATAGGAGTATTATAGTAAGGGGAAATAGAGGAATTGGGAAAACAGCACTTCTTTTTGATTTGCAAAGAGGGGTGAATTCTAAAGAGCATTTTCTTTGTATGATTGATGATTACTCCATGTTAAATATAGAGCCCAGTATAGAAGAATACTATAATTTACTTATTCGGAACATGGCAGCCTGTTTGTTTGACTATCTGATTGACAATGCGAAAAAACTTAAGAGATTAAGTCGAAATGAACGGATTTTTCTGTCTATGATATTAAGTCAGTATACTACTTCGACAACGAAAAATATATTGGCGCAGAAAATTGAAGCCATACAATTATCAAAACCTAAGAAAATAATAAAAAAGTATATTAATTTGATTCGGTTTATATTTAATTATGGACTTACTACAGGAACCAATATAGTAAATGATGTTTTAAGAAATTATTATACGTGGCTTCCACCTGTAAAGGAGGATGAAATAAAGAACCTTCTCCCCACAATTAATTTAGATACCGATACAGAATTTGAACGATTAGATGCATCTTATAATTTGATTATTCAATTATGCGATATATTGAAAAAAATCGGATATAGTAGAATTACTATTATTTTGGATAAGTTCGATGAAGATGGCAGAATGAAAAATAA
>DXGZ01000087.1 GCA_019113645.1 Candidatus Mediterraneibacter vanvlietii
AATAATCTGTCGGATTTGGTCTTTTGCTACTGCCATAAATAAACTCCTTTTCGATAAGAATTGTCATATCTGTAATTCTTACCAAAAAGGAGCCATTTTTTACCAAAGCCACAAAGTTTTTTACACTACCGATCCCTTAGTTTTTCTTACTCCATGGAGCGGAGCAAAAGACAATGCCCCTCCCCTTTGAATACGGCTTTACAAACTATATTTCGCAGTTCTCGAACGATTTTCCTGCTCGGAAGAATCAGACAAACTCAGAGTTTAGTAATACTTTACTGTCACTGTCTTTCCCATTTCCTTCACAGTCCTGATCAGCTGATCGACCAGATTCTGTCTCATGCTCAGATCGAAGTTCAGCTCTGATTCTTTATGTGCATCGTTTACTGCGGTTCCTACAAACAGATACAGTTCTGTGCACTCTTCGATAAGAAGTTTGGCAAGGCGGGATGCCCCGTTATCCGCATCCAGCTCTGCGAAGAATTCTTCATCGAATTCATCTCTGACATATTTTTTCAGGAGTTTCAGGCTTTTTCCCAGAGTCAGCACGCCTTCTGTAACAAGGTCAATCCCTTCGATCTCCGCCATGGGCGGGACGTCAGGATTTCGGCTGTCGATTTTTGTTACAATCTCGCGGTTAAGAACTCGCGCCGCAATGTTGGCGCTGGTTCCTCCTGAGATAACCTTTTTCCCTTCTGCATGCATAAAGTCATGAATGAGGCGCTCATCATCCACCTTATTTTTCGGCGGTCCGGTGAAGATGTTCACCACCCGGCGTTCGATCACCCGGGCAACTGCCACTGTAGTGTCATCACCCGGCTTTTCCTCGTACAGTTCGTCACATGCCTGGCTCAGCATGACGGCAAGCCGGGATGCGGACAGGGTTTTCTTCGTACATTTCAGTGTGTATTCCGCCATTGCCTCCCAGGTCCATCCCTGCAGATTAAGGATCGAACCTGCGCCGGCATAGATCACACCGTCACTCATCAGCACAAAGCAGTCGTTCTTTTTTACAGTGAATCGGTATTCATGTACCTTTTTCCCCGCAATCTCCCGCACCTCGTAGGGATAATTCAGAATCTTCCCGTCGCGGATAAACACACAGGAAGGATTGTCGAACTCCGCCAGGTAAGCGCTTCCATTGTGGAAGATCTGGAGAATTGAAAATGTCGCGTATGCCACTTTCCGCACTTTGCAGATGGGCAGAGTCTTGGCGATCGTCTCCACGCATGACTCAATATCCGCTCCTTCATAGAGCATGGTCCCGAGGATTTTTGAAGTCAGGGTTGCAAGGATATTCGCCTTCACACCGCTTCCCATCCCGTCTGCCAGAATCACAATATCCGAATCCGCTGTCTTAAGCACTTCCACCTTGTCGCCGCAGAGCTCCTCATGATGTTTGTTCAGGCTTTTCCATGCGACATCAATACTCACACTCATAGGCTAAACCTCCTCGCTTAAGATGGAGTCTCTCAGTTTTGTCAGCGTCACCTTGGTTTCAGCAGTTGTCTCTCCCAGAAGTCCGGCGATTTCCTGAGCCACCATCATCTGCTTTTCGATTACCTTCTGCGCCATCTCTACGGTTTCGACTTTCAGGTTGTAGTGCTGCTCCTTGATTTTTTCCTCCCGGGTTACATCCTGGAAGGTCACAAGCACTGCATCCAGATTTTCAATGTATACAATTGTCTCCTCAGCGAACATCCTTCCGTTTTCCAGCACTACTTTTTTATGAAGCACGGGTTCTCTTGTCAGAAGTGCTGCCTCGATGTCTTCTGCTTCAATAAACTCAAATATGTACCTCTGCACCGCTTCGTCATGGCCGACCCCGAGGAGCTCCTGACCTTTCCGGTTGCAGTCGAGAATGCGCATATCATTTCCGATCACAAAGATCATGTTCGGCGTTACGTCCATCACCACATTGGACATGGATTCTGCCTGGGTGAGTGCATACGGCATGCACATGGAATTCTCCGCTTTCCCCTGAAATACGGCGATTGCTTTCTCCCGGCAGGTCGAATATCCGCAGGCACCGCAGTTTAATTCATCTTCCTTTGAATACTTTCCGGTGGATCGCAGAATCCTCCGGATCTGCTCTTCTGACGGCAGCGGGTCTGTGATACTGCGGTCGCCAAACTCTTTATAAAGCTCCTCCGTGCTCATATCCGGAAGCTCCCTCGCCGCCTTATATGAAACAACATTTTCGATCTTAACCTTCGTCTTCACATAAGAAGTATTCCAGTGCGCGGAAGCCGGTCCCTTCGCGCAGCCGCCCTCGCAGACATTTGCCTCGATAAAACAGTGGTCCAGCTCGCCCCGCTGAAGACACTCCAGCATTTCCATACAGTTTTCCAGACCATCCACAAACACCTTGTGATATCCGTCCGCATCCTCTTCGGTGATCACGGACTGGATCACGCCGCCGCTGACCGGATACAGCCTGTTGATCTTCGGATCCGGATTGCCCATGGGCTTATCCTCGCAGGCTTTCAGATCGATTCCCGCCTCTTTCAGCCAGACAGCAAGCTCTTCAAATGTCAGAATCGCATCGATAGCGCCGAAAACACGGTCATCGCCTATGGCTTCCTGTTTCTTCGCAATGCACGGTCCCAGGAACACAACCTTCACATCCGGTCCGTATATCTTCTTGATGTATCGCCCGTGGGCAACCATAGGCGAAACAACCGGCGCCATCAGTTTCGCGCAGTCCGGATAATATTTCTCAATCAGGTCATTCACACTCGGACAGCACGTAGTGATAATGTTCGGCATCTCGTTTCTGCGGACGAGCTTCTTGTATTCGTTCGTCACCATCGCCGCGCCTTCCGCTGTTTCCCTCACTTCATAGAATCCGAGCTTCAGAAGCGCGTCCACGACCTGCCCCGGGCTGTCGAATTCCAGTACACCGGCATAGGACGGCGCAATGGAAATCACTGTCTTAAGCCCCTGTCCGAGATAGCCTTTTACCCGTTCAAGATCACTGGCAAATGTTTTCGCGTTCTGGGGACAGACTTCCAGACATCTGCCGCAGTTAATGCAGTGATCCACCATGATGCGCGCCTGCTCGTCTTTTACGGAAATCGCCTTTACCGCGCAGTGCCGGACGCATTTATAACAGTGCCGGCATTTCGCATCTTTAAAGTCTATGACTCTCATCTAATCAACCTCCTGTATTCTTTCTTTCCGCATCTTATATCGAAGATTTTTCTCTATTAAACTCATTGTAACAAACGGATTAAGGAATATCCACAAATAAAACTTTCCCGAATGCAACTTTTTTGTCTGCTCTCTGCGTCTAATGTATGACAGGGCAGACAGAGAAACGCCAGTCACGAGCCATGTCAGTGTCTGCAGACATTTTCAAAAGAGGGGGTGTATGATACTATAATGAGCAACAGAAAAAACAAGGAGGGGATTTCTCTGGAATACCTTGTAAAACGAGCATGTCAGGGTGATGCCCAGGCTTTCGTAGAACTGATAGAAGCAAATAAACAGAGTATGTATAAAGTGGCCCGGAGCTATTTTTCCAATGAGGAAGATATCGGCGATGCCATTCAGGATACCATTGAAACCTGTTACTGCTCTCTGGGCGATCTCAAACAGGAACGGTATTTCCGGACATGGCTGATCCGGATTCTGATCAACAAGTGCATTGATATCATCCGGAAAAACCGCCGGGAAAATCCTGCGGAGATGTTCCCTGACCAGGGGATCTGCGATCCGGCTCTGAGCAACTGTGAATTTGAAGAGCTGATGCGTTCTCTTGATGAAAAATACCGAACCGTCCTTCTTCTCTATTATTCGGAAGGATTTAAAATCAGCGAGATCGCACAGCAGCTTGATATGGAAGAAAATACTGTGAAATCGCGGCTTTCCAGGGGAAGGAAAAAATTCCGCGACATCTGGACCGGAGAGTCCGCCATGAAAGGAGGAATGATCAATGAGAAAAGAATATAATCAGGAAGAAATCGAACGCATTTTAAAACAGGATGCTTCCATCCCCGAAACCGTGGAGCAGCGGTTTCGAACCGCTTACGAGAACCTGGGGCTGACTGACATCACATCTGCTGCCGGGCGCTCTCATAGCGGCTCATCGACAGAAAGCATGAGACACCGCAGGAAGAAAAAGGCATTGCTTGTGATTGCAGCTGCCGCCGTCCTCACCATGGGACTTGGAATTACTGCATTGGCTGTCAATCATTTTCTGAATGTGAATCTGGTTGAAGAAGATGGAACCCTTGCCTATGATGTCAGTGTAAATACGGAAGAAAAGGAAGCGCACCTCGTCACAGCAGAACCGACTTATGTGCCGGAAGGCTATGTGTATCATCCGGAAGAGGGACCCTATCACCTGAAATGGCACAATGACGCTACGGACGGCGGAATGACAATCGTTGTCTACAATGCGGCGGAGCTGGATAAAATGTCCAGAACAGATCATCCGATCATCTCAAACTTTGACAAGAGCAGCTTCGTGGAAACAGTCAGTATACAGGACATGCGGGTTGATCTCTTTTCAGCTACCAGCCTGTACAGTGATGATCCGTCCGCCAGACAGGATGTATTTCTCTTTAATGAAGAATACGGCTATGCGATCCAGATCTATCTCGCCGGTGTTGACCTTCCGGAAGACGAAGCTCTGAAAGTGGCGGAAGGTCTGGATATCCAGGTATCTGACGAGACAGTGCCGTTTGCCACAGAAGAAGAGATCGCCAAGGAGAAGGAACTGCAGGATCAGCTCCTGAAAGCGCAGCAGGATCTTCAGGCAGGGCTGGAGGCGCCTATCGATCCCGCCACTTACGAAAGCCTGTTCCATCAGATCGGCGACACCATTACCTCACCGGATGACCCGCTGAACAACAGCCAGTACCGGATCACGGATATTCAGGTCGCGGACAGCATGCCGCTGGATCAGTACCCGAAAGAAAACTACACTCGTGATTATGACAGTGAAGTCGCTCCCCTTCTGAACGAAGACGGAACATTGAAACCGCACGAGCGGTATCTGTATTCCGAAGGTACGATCGACAAAGACACACTCGAAACCGTGAACTCCAAGTTCCTCATCGTCACAGCTGAAACAACCAACACAAGCAATGAAACGGCAGAAATCTACCTGCCGCCGCAGCTTGAGATTCTTGAACCCACTGACGCAGGAGGACTTTCCCTGACAGAGTACTGGCCCGGCTCGCAGGCTTATCACCGCCTGAGCGTAGACGGTCTGCCCATATATCAGAGTGTGCAGGAGTTTACCGACAACAATAAAAAACACGTTCATGCCGCAGAGCTCGCCCCGGGTGAAACCATTACCTGCACCTTTGCATATGTAGTGGATGAAGACTGTATAGAGAACGCATACCTGGCTTACTATAATTACAGCGGGGATACGTTCCTCTATCCGAGAGTGAAGGCAGTAGAGTAAATCTGAGTTTCTCTGATTCTTCGATAGAGTAAAACGTTCGAGAAATGCGGAATAGAGTTTTTAAAGCCGTATTCAAAGGGGGAGGGGCATTGTCTTTTGCTCCGCTCCATGGAGTAAGAAAAACTAAGGGATCTGACAAATGACAGTCACAGAGTGTTATTTGCTAATGTCCCGGTTTCAAATTTGAAATCTTAGTCAATAACCTTCCGTCTTCTTTTTTGTGCTTGAATCGTGAGTATGTCGAACAGGAAACTGACCGGCTAGGACAGCGCAGAAATCCGCAGGAGATAATTCGCGGATCTCTTTCGGAGGGAAGGGGATGCCGGAGGCGGTGACTTCGGAGGGAGCTTTAGAAAAAGTTAATGAGCGGGAAAACTGCGTTGGATTG
>DXGZ01000020.1 GCA_019113645.1 Candidatus Mediterraneibacter vanvlietii
CCTTCCACGGTAACTCCCAGTACAATATAAGCAGCGCGGCTGAGGATCCTGCCGTCTTCCCGGACTTTGTAATGGATACAGTCCATAAAAACAAAAGGATATACAGGGTTCAGTGGACGAGACTGCCACTCTTTCACTTCCGGAAGGATTTTGTCCGTGATTTTGCTGACCATTTCGGCGGAAAGTTCAATCCCATAAAGTTCCTGGAGCTGGTCATGAATATCCCTTGTGCTCATTCCGCGGGCATAGAGAGAGATCACCTTTTCTTCAATACCGGAAATATCCCGCTGATATTTCGGGATCAGCTTTGGTTCAAACTCACCATTTCGGTCACGGGGAACACCGATCTGGAATTCCCCGTACTGGCTTTTGAGTGTTTTGGGAGAGTGGCCATTCCTCTTATTATCGCTCTTAAGATCACCCTTACAATTTTTTTCATAGCCCAGAGTTGCATCCATCTCGGCTTCCAGAAGCTCCTGCAATATATCTTTGAAGCTGTCTTTGAGAAGGGAGTAAACATCAGCCACACTGGTAATGTTGTTTTCTGTAATAATCTTTCGGATTTGGTCTTTTGCTACTGCCATAAATAAACTCCTTTTCGATAAGAATTGTCATATCTGTAATTCTTACCAAAAAGGAGCCATTTTTTACCAAAGCCACAAAGTTTTTTACACTACCGCCCGTAGAGCAGCGCCGGTTCTTGGATCGCGTTTTTTGCGATCCTATGTACCGCTGCGCTGCGGCCCGAGCGCAAGCGCGGCTGCGAGGGATATCCGTGTTCCTGCGGATGTTATTTTTATCTTTCCCCCAGGATATTTCTCACGACCTGATCCTGGATCTGATCTTCTCGATTATTCCCCACCCTGTAGTCCGCATACCTCGCGCACATATACAGGTAATCAGACAGGCGGTTTACATACTGCATGGCTTTTGCGTCCGCCCCGTAGTTCTGTTCTACCTTGCGGAAGCGGCGTTCTGCCCGTCTTGCTACAGCTCTTGCCACGTCCAGTCTTGCGGACAGCTCGCATCCTCCATAGAGCACGAATTCCTTCGCGCGCGGGAAAGAATGCTCGATCCGGTCGATCTCCCCTTCCAGTTCCTTCGTCTCATCAGAAGAGAAGCGATAGTCCATATTCCGGGGATCTGCCACACATGCCATGATCTGCATCAGGTTCCGCTGAATATGGGAGAGCTGATCCTTCAGTGCGCTGTCAGCGAGCACTTTGGCAAGCCCGATATGGCTGTTCAGTTCATCGATGGTGCCGAGCAGCTCGATCCGGTCATCGGATTTGGAGATGCTCAGTCCGTTTGCGAGGGAGGTTGTGCCTCTGTCGCCTGTTTTTGTATAAACGCTCATGCTCCATATTCCTCCTTAAACGGCAGTTTCTTGATTGCCCGGGCGCTGTTGGCGCCGATGTTTCTGCACTGTGTCCGGTTCGGATTCAGGTAACTCTCGATATTCCTACCCTTCTCCAGTCCGCGCATCTTCAGACAGACGGCAGTACCGAAGATCCCGACTCCGGAGCCGAGCATGGAATCACGTGCCGCTTTGTAAGCCAGCTTCTCCATGCATTCATCCGGCATTTCCGTGGTGTCGAAGAAAACGCCTTCCTCTTCAATGCCGGCGCAGACTTCTTTCAAGACCGTCGGATCGGCTTCGTGCGTATAGATAAATATAGAAGGTCTTTTGATAATCAATGTCCGTCCTCCTTATGCCGCCGGCAGCGCGTTTCGGCAAATTGTGCCGGTTATTTCATCTCTCCGATATAGGAGAGCACAAGTCCTGTTGCCACCGCGTTTCTCGGGCCTTCGCTTCCGCGGATATTGCCCCGTCCGCAGACGATGCGGTAATCAGTGAATTCTTCCATCAGCATTTCCGGTATCTCGAAATCCTCTGCCGAACCGCCTACGAGCACGACAGTGGAGATGTTTCTCAGATTGTGGTCAGGCGCAACTTTCCTGAGCGCGCGGAATGCATTTGTGACAAATACTTTCCGTTTCGCTTCCCGGCGCACCTGAACGATCTTCTCCATGGGAATCTCTTCCTCGATCCGGATCAGTCCGTGTTCGGTCAGAAGTACAACTCTTCCGAAGAAGCGCGGATCAATGGATTCGTCCACGAATGTCATCTGCCCGTTTTCCATCCTCATATGGAAGAGGCTTTCCACTTTCGCGAGAGGGTATTTCTTGATCTCCTCTGCGATGCGGCGGTCGCTTAAGCCCAGCTCAGTCTGGATCAGCATGGAAACCAGTTCTCCGGCGCCTGCCTGATGAGTCAGCGTCACATGACCTTCCTCGTTAATAATAGCAGCGTCCGTAGAGCCTCCGCCCATATCCAGTATGGCGAGGGGAAGTTTTGTTCCGGGTGTAGTGAGCGCGCCAAGGCTTGCCATGACCGCTTCCACTCCGGCGACTTTCACTTCTGTTCCAAGATCTGTGGTAAGCTTTGCTGCGATCTCCTGCATGGGGAGCTTCTGTGTCTTCACCATGGCGGCGATGCCCACTGCCTTCTCCAGGCAGGTCTCACCTGCCAGCGCTCCTGAGATCAGGACCGGCGCCAGCGTATCCACAGCCAGAATATCCGTGATCCGGATATCCGCCTGATCGCTCTTATCCAGTTCGCTCATGCCCGTACGGATGCGGGAGAGCATATTGCCGACATTTGTGTCCGGCTGTCCGCTGATATCGCGGATATCTCCTGCCTCGGAAGCAGCGTCCATGATCTTGTCCGCTCCTTCGTCGAGGCTGATGGTTACATTTTTATCTCCGTAGAAATAGATCTCTCCGGCAGGGAGCACGTTTTCGTGTACATTTCCTCCCGGCGTCTTGAGCACAACGGCGCTCCGCTTTCCGATCAGGCTCTTTGCGATGGGCGTGATCGTCCGCGTCTCCTCTGCATTCAGTCCCAGCAGGGTTGCGATTCCGTAGGGATTGGAGAGCATACGGATAGTCTGTCCCGGAAGCGCCACTTCGATAGCTGCGGGCACTCCGTCGGGAAGACGGTCGATCCGGCGCACTTCGTCGATGATCGGGATCTCTCTGCGGATCCGGTTCTCCACGAGCACAGCTTCGTCCGCCTGCAGGATGATGCCAACGATATCAAGGTCATCATGCTGGTTGACTACGGCTGCGACTTCCTCGTAGGAATGGTCGGCTGATGCGGCGAGAATGTAAGGTGTTCCCGGCACAGCGCGGTCGATCCTGCCGATGAGAAGAACCTCACCCACTGCCTGTCCTGCTCCGGCCGGAGTGGACGGGTTGTGACCGATCATGGAGGAATCCGTGATCACAGTCTCGGTCAGCGTTTCCATGGCAGTGTCGCCGATTACGGGCGCAGCCTCGTTCAGGCGCACCAGGTCGATGTCAGACGTTTCCCGTCCGATTTTTGCCATGGCGAGTTTCAGGGCATTTTTCACGGAATGCACATTTTCAATGGTGCCCTTTGTCCCGGTAGTAGGGCAGGAGGCACTGGTCAGAAATGTGAGATTCCCGCTGTCCGTCACTTCGCCGACGCAGACTTCAGTTGTGGAATTTCCTATATCAACTCCTGCGATATAACTCAAAGTAATATTCCTCTCTTTTCATACACTTCTGCGGCTTCCATAACAAGGCGCGCGCAGTTCTTTGCATTGTATTTCTCAAGAAGTTCCTGTGCCATCATAACCAGCTCCAGTTTTGTGGAGCGGTTCGGGCGCAGTTTGTCATACATTTTCAGAATTACGTCATCCGGCACATCCACAAGCTCTGCGGCGCGCTCAAAATTTTTTTCCATCGGCGCGTTGTCCGCTTCAAGGGCAACCTGTCCCTGAGCTTTTAAGATATCTTTGGAGATCTTGATGTCATCCGGCGCTACATGGCCTTTCATCACTTCATCCAGTGTGATGTCTGTGAATTTCTTTCCGGTTTTTGACGTGATATTGTCTTTTTCGTGTTCAGCTAAAGGATATCTCATCTATCTTCCCTCCCATTCAACGGCTCCGACTTCCGGGTCAAGCTGCTCGGTTTCCGCGATGTGCATCAGCGCGGCTTTAACCTGATATCTCGGTCTGGACATCGGATCATTTGTACAGGGAATCGGAACAACCTGTTCGCCTTTGACATATTTCGCGGCGTTCTGTCCGATCTGTCTGTAGGTTTCAAGCGTCATGAGAGGCGCCTGCGGAAACAGCTCCAGGTTGGAGAGGGGGTACAGGTCTTTCTGATGGATGACTGTAGTTCCCTTGGACTGGATGCCTACGCCGATTCCGGAACCGGAGAGCTTCGCAGCTTCCAGAGCCATGAAGCAGACGTCCGATGTGTCGAGGATCTTCACAACTCTCGGGATCATCCCTTCCTCTTCAATTCCTGCTTTTACGTTTCTGAGAACATCATCCAGCGGAATACCGCAGATGGTCTTTGTAATCTCTTTCTGGAATGCAGCGCCTACGCCGATAACGACTTCTTTCGGGTCTGTTCCCTTCTTCGCGCGGGGATAATCAGCATAAGAAGTTTTCTCCTCGTTGATCCGATCCTGTCCTGCCATGGAAGGAACATCCGAAGCGGACACAGCATTCCCGGAAACGGAGGAGCCGCCTGTCTGTGACATCTGGCTTAATACGGCATTTGTAATCTGTCTGACTAATTCTTCATTGATCTGCATTGTCTACTCCTCCTTCCCTACATATCCTTTGGATTGATGATGTGCGGGATGTGTTTGATTTCCTCCCAGCGCTCGCCGTCCACACGGTAGCCTGTGCCCGGTCCCATATAATCGTTCGGTGTGTTGACTCCGGACATCACGTGGAAATCTTTATCAAGAATGGCTGCCGTCTGCATGTAATCTCCGGCAACACGCTGTTTTAACATATTGAGTACGCTGGCCGCAACGTCTTCGAACCCTGTCTCAGCCAGTGCCTTAACGACATCGATTCCGGTGATGCCGCGTTTTAATACATCCTCGGCAGCGGCGAGATCAGCCGTAACGTCACGCGGGAGTGTATCCTTGCTTCCGTGGGCGTATGTAACCGCCTCTACCTGCTCGTCCGATACCGGTGAGAGATTCAGGTTGCGGAACACTGCCTGTACGGCGCGAGCCGCTTTGTTTCTGACGTGGATCACCTGTTCCTCTGTTACAGGTTTCAGACCGCCGTCCACCTGCATGTCTCTCTGCAGGACATTATAATCATCAAAATCTTCCGCATCGAAGTTGGATCCGGCGAACATATTGTCGTAGTTCGGTTCTGCCGCATACCCGGAGAAGATGAAGTCTGTTCCAGGAAGGAACTCAAGCATGGTTCTTGCGGTACGTCTCATATCCGAGTTGGAGAAGCTCTGGTCATTGGAGGAAGCACACTCCAGACCGAGAAGAGCTGCCACAAGATTCTCTGCGATTACTTCACGGATACCTGCCGGTACGGAACCTGTCACACCGATACAGCTTACGGATCCGTTCTGGATACCCTGGCTTCCGGCGCCTTTGGTTGCGAACAGACAGCGGCACTCCAGGTACAGCATGGACTTCTTCTCGCTGCTTCCCATGAGAACTTCCGAGCCTGATCCGGAAGTGAAGCGGACCTTCAGACCGCGGGAAGCGTATGCGGAGTTGAGGAATGCTTTTGAATACGGAGTGTCGTCTCCGTCGATAAATACTTTCTCTGTTCCGTATACGGAAAGAGTTTCCGCATAAGTGGTAAGACCGCGGATTCCAAGCTCCAGCTCAGTCGCCTCCTCGGCGGAGCACTGGGTCAGCACACCCGGACGTCCTACCTGGGAGCCGATCAGAAGCGCCATGGCGCTTAAAGGAGCGTAACGTGCCACGCCCATGGTTGTCTCTTCTTCGGCGAATCCTCTCAGAGCGCCCTCGGCTGCGTCAGCCGCGATCTGTACCGGATCATCCTTTAAGTTTGTGATATGCGCCTGGTTTCCAGGTGTCCTTCTTGCACGGATCTTCTGCATACCCATCATAAGTTCCACTACATTCAGGTGGTTCATGATCTCTGTCATCTTTGCCGGGGTGATACCGGAGATGATCTCCAGGATCTCTTTTCTGGAAACATGGATGTCTACGATCATCCGTGCGATATCCAGAGAAGAGATGGCCATTGATTTTTCTGTGCGGTCGATATTGATCGCGTAGTCTGCGATGAACTGGTCGATGAAATCAAAATCTTCACGCTGTTTTCCGTCCAGTTCAACGATCTTGCCGTCCTCAACTCTGACGGACGGCTTCGGGTCGTAGGGACTGCTCATGGCGACGAATCCCATTTCCGGCCATTCGTTGATGTAGCCGTCCAGATTGACCGGGCGGGCATCGAGTGCTTCAATTCGTTTTGAACGTTTCATAATGTTTTCTCTCCTTGAACTTCAGTTCGTACATGCGTAAAAACTGCCCTATATGTTGGAATTTCTTCAGGCTCGTGTGCCATATTTACGCAAACGGGCATTTCTAACGATAATTATACTATAATCACAATGAAATAGCAATATGATAATCAGGAAATATGGTAAAAACCCACATGAAACAAAAACAAAAACCACAAAAAACCACAGGTTACCGGGCAAAGATGCAAAAAGAAGAAGAGAATTTAAAATTGGAGGATTTTAGATTTTAAATTCCATTTTAAATTCTGTGAAAATTAAAAAAATGCACGAGAATCTAAAATTTAGAATGAAAAATATTTGAGATTCTTGAATAAATTTAAAAAAAATAGTAAAATCTAAAATTATAAAGGAGGAATCTGAAATGACACCACAAAAATTTGAAGATATCCTGAGAGAGATCCAATCGAGAAAATCAGAAACTCCGTATCTTGAAGTTAAAGCTGCTCATGAGGGGTGCCCGAAAAAATTATTTGACACTTTATCCAGTTTTTCGAATCAGGATGAAGGGGGCGTTATTGTATTCGGTGTTGACGAGAGTGATGGATACAGGGAAGTAGGAGTTTATGATCCGCAGGATCTGCAGAAACAGGTAAATAACCAATGTCTGCAGATGCAGCCGGTTGTAAGACCGCTGTTTACGGTTCTGGAGAAGGAGAACAAGTGGTTTGTTGCTGCTGAAATACCGGCAGTTGACCTTGCGGAACGCCCCTGCTTTTATCGTGGAGTCGGTCGAATTAAAGGATCCTGGACACGGGTTGGGGATAGTGACGAGCCGATGACAGAATATGAGGTGTACAGTTACGAAGCGTTTCGGAAAAAATATCAGGATGATATTCGTATTGTGCCTCGGGCTACTATGAATGCGCTTGATGGAAATGCGCTTGAGAAGTACATTGACAGATTGAAAGATGGAAAACCCAATCTGGCGAACCTTCCGGATGATATGATTTATGAGCTGATGAGTATTACCAGAGAAAATCAGATTACATTGAGCACAGTTCTGCTTTTCAGTCCATATCCGCAGGCGTATTTTCCAGGAATGAGCATTATTGCGACAGTGATTCCAGGGACAGAACCGGGAGTGACCGGAAGTGACGGGGAGCGTTTCCTTGATAATCAGAGAATAGAGGGAACAATTATGCAGATGCTTGACGGAGCATTACAGTTTGTAAAGCGAAATCTGCATAACAAAACAATTATTAATCCGGATACAGGGAAAAGGGAAGACAGGACAGACTACCCGCTTACAGCAGTCAGGGAAGCAGTCCTAAATGCGCTTGTACACAGGGACTACAGTATTCATACAGAGGCGATGCCTATCCAGTTAATGATGTTTGAAGACCGTATGGAAATCCACAGCCCCGGTGGTATTTATGGAAGGATGAGAGCGGATCAGCTGGGCAAGGTGCAGCCGGATACAAGAAATCCGGTTCTGGCTGCTGCGCTGGAAGTTTTGGGAATAGCGGAAAATCGGTATTCCGGCATTCCCACTATTCGGAGAGAGATGCGGGAATACGGTCTGCAGGAGCCGATCTTTGCAGACGAAAGAGGAACGTTCAAAGTTATTTTCAAGAAAGCAGCAGAAAAGAAGGTGGAAACAGAATCGTGCTATGATGAAGAGGTTGTGCAGGGGCTTCTTCTATTCTGCAGAACGCCTCGTACAAAAAAGGAAATCAGTGAATATCTGCAGCTTAGTTCCGTATCTTACGCGATCCAGAAGTATGTGCTGCCATTGGTCAGGGAAGGCAAAATCAAGATGAGTCTGCCGGATAAGCCCAAGAGTCCAAAACAGTTATTTTACACGGTGAAGACAGACGAAGGAGGAATGTAATATGCGCACTGAAATAAAACAGAAAATGACAGAGACAGCGGATTACATCTTCCGCCATCCGGAAATATCACTGAAAGAAGAAAAGTCTTCTCAGGAACTGGCACGTTTCCTGGAGGAGGAAGGATTTCATATAAGATGGAACCTGGCGGAATTTGAAACCGCGTTTGTGGCGGAATGGGGAGAAGGCCGTCCGGTGATCGGATTCCTGGCGGAGTATGATGCCCTGCCGGGGCTGGGACAGGAGATCCGGACGGAAAAATGCGCCACCGGAGGTCCGGGACATGGCTGCGGACACAATCTGCTTGGAACCGCATGCGCCGGCGCAGCGTGCACGCTGAAAGAACGGATGAGCGCGGAGGGAATCAGAGGAACCATCCGTGTGTATGGATGTCCGGCTGAAGAGATCGTGGTAGGGAAAATCAAGATGAATGAGGCGGGCGTTTTTGACGAACTGTCTGCGGCGGTCACCTGGCATCCATTTGACCGGAACCGGGTGAGCTATGATATCTGGCAGGCGCAGGATATCAAAAACTATAAATTCTACGGCATATCGGCACACGCGTCCAGGCATCCCGAGATGGGCAGAAGCGCACTGGATGCGGCGGAGCTGATGAACGTGGGAGTGAATTATCTGCGGGAACATGTGGCGGACGATGTAAGGATGCATTATACATATACGAACACGGACGGTCCGGCGAATATCGTGCCCGCCTATGCATCCACCAATTATTTCATCCGCTCGAACAAATGGGAGCGGACAAAGGACGCCTCGGAGCGTGTGGATGAGTGCGCGAGAGGCGCAGCGATCATGACCGGAACAAAAGTGGAGATCGAGCGGGTGACCTGCAACAAAGAAATGAAAGTAAACCGGACTCTGGCGGAAGTATTTTATGAGGAAATGTCGAAGATTCCGGCGCCTTCCTATACGGAAGAAGAGATCAGGTTTGCGGCGGAGATATCCGAGTCAGCAGGTTTTGATAACAATGGAGAGTATTTCACCGGGCTGGAACCGCTGGAGGATGAGCCCGTGCCACTTGCCATCGGAACAGATGTATCAGATGTGAGCCACACAGTGCCGACTATAATGCTCAGCGCAGCGGCAATGTGCAAGGGCACTCCGCTTCACCACTGGGCGGCCACAGCGCAGGCCGGGATGAGCATTGGCCGGAAAGGCATGTTTTATGCTGCGGAATGCATGGCGGCGGGAGCATACCGTCTGGTGACAGAGCCGGAACTGCTGGAACGCGCCTGGGACGAAATGAAGGCATAGAGATGAAAGAAGAAAGAAGCAAAAATGAAGGAAGGAGATATAAATGGAAGAAAATGAGAAAATAAAGCTGTTTGAACAGGCGCCGATTCCAAACGCGGTGGCAAAACTGGCGGTGCCGATGATTTTCAGCTCTCTTGTAATGGTTCTCTATAATATGGCGGATACCTATTTCGTGGGAATGCTGAATAATCCGGTGGAAAATGCCGCGGTATCTCTGGCGGCTCCGGTGCTGCTTGCCTTCAATGCCGTGAATAATCTGTTTGGCGTTGGAACGTCAAGTATGATGAGCCGGGCGCTTGGAAGAAGGGATTATGAAACAGTGTCCCAAAGCTCAGCCTTTGGGTTCTACTGTTCCCTGATCAGCGGTGTTTTGTTCGGGCTTCTTTGCGGATTGTTTCATAATCCCCTGCTGATGCTGATCGGCGCGGATGAGACGACCCGGGCAGCGACCCAGGGTTATATGTTCTGGACCGTATATCTCGGTGCGGCCCCGGCGATTCTGAATGTGGTGATGGCCTATCTGGTGCGCTCCGAAGGAGCCGCCATGCATGCCAGCATCGGAACCATGAGCGGGTGTATCCTGAACATTATACTTGATCCGGTTTTTATTCTTCCGTGGGGCTTCAATATGGGAGCGGCAGGAGCGGGACTTGCCACGTTTTTGTCAAACTGCGTGGCGTGCCTGTACTTTTTTGTGCTTCTCTATGTAAAACGCAAAAGTACGTTTGTGTGTATTAATCCAAAGAAATTCAGCCTGAGAAAGAATATTATTAAAGAAGTCTGCGGCGTGGGAATACCGGCATCCATCCAGAATCTTCTGAACGTGACAGGCATGACGATCCTGAATAATTTCACCTCAGCATACGGGGCGGATGCCGTGGCGGCAATGGGAATTACATATAAAATCTATATGGTGCCCATGCAGGTAGCGCTGGGATTCTCCCAGGGAATCATGCCGCTGATCAGCTACACATTCGCCTCCGGCAACCGGAAGAGGATGAAATCGACGATTCTGTTCGCAATGAAAATCGTGGTGCCGGTGCTGGCGGCAGTAACGGTGATATATTACGTGGGCGCAGAAGGACTGATCACCCTGTTCATGCGAAACGAATCTATCATCGCATACGGCTCAAAATTCTTAAGAGGATTCTGTCTGGGACTGACATTCCTGGGAGTTGATTTCCTTGCGGTAGGCGTATTCCAGGCGCTGGGACTGGGACGATATGCCCTCGTATTTGCCATTATGCGTAAAGTTGCACTGGAGATCCCGGCGCTGTTCATACTGAACCGGCTGTTCCCGCTTTACGGAATCGCCTATGCACAGTTTGCGGCAGAGCTGATCCTGAGCGTGTGCGCGGTGGTGATACTAAGACATATCTTCCGTAAATATGGGGATGTGAAATCTGAGTTTGTCTGATTCTTCGATAGAGTAAAACGTCCGAGAAATGCGGAATAAAGTTTGTAAAACCGTATTCAAAGGGGAGGGGCATTGTCTTTTGCTCCGCTCCATGGAGTAAGAAAAACTAAGGGATCTGACAAATGACTAAAAACAACAGGGCAGATGGGCAACTCGTTGCACTCAGACAATCCCATCTGCCCTGTTAACGTCATTGCGCCAGATCCCAAGTTTTTTAACTCCATTCCGA
>DXGZ01000021.1 GCA_019113645.1 Candidatus Mediterraneibacter vanvlietii
CAAAATTCCCCGGTTCAATTTTGTTCTAGTAAATTTATTATTAATAATAGATAAATTATTTACTTTAATATAAATATATCATTTCTATTTATCTTTTTCAATATAAATATAATTTTATAGTAATTTTTTTACTAACTTTGTGCATCTTATCCAACTTTTTATATATCCAATTGTTTTAAAGCAAATAAAATAGGGACTTTTTCACAAGTCCCTATCACATATTCCACTCGCTTTCTTTAGCAACTTTTGCGAAATACCGGAAGTCCATTAATAAATACGGTTCTTGTAATCTTCCCCCCTTCTAATACTCGAGTGCGCAGAAGATCCACCGCCATTTCACACAACATGGCAATATCAATATGGAATGTTGTTAACGGCGGCGAAACATAACGAGCCACATTAATATCATTAATACTAAACACTGCAGTCTGTTCAGGTATTTGAATTCCAGCCTCATTCAATGCTTGAAGCACTCCCACCGCAAGCGTATCACTTGCCACGCATAAAGCCGACGGTACTTTATCCAAACTTATCATTTCTTTAGCAGTCTCATATCCCGCAACCACCGAATATTCATCCGCAATAAAAATATTCTCTTCATTCAAAACTCCATAGTATCCGGCACTTTGGCGGAAGGACCATTCCCGAACATCCATAACCGGTTTTTCCGAATCGATATTTCTGTCATATCCCCCGATAAAACCAATGGACCGATACCCCTTTTCTACAAAATAATCTACCATCTGAGTAACAAAAGAATCCAAATTCGGCCGCACTGCATCAAACAGTTTTTCATCAGGAGACGTATCGATAAACACTCCCTTCCCACACATTTTATAGAGTTGCTGCAATTCCTTCCGATTAAACCAGCCAACCGCAAGAAATGCCTGCGTTCCATCCGGGATAGCTTGCAGTCCTTCTTTTTTTGTCACAACAGACAACTGTACCTTTGTCTTTTTAGCCTGTTTTTTTACTTCATCCCGAATTGCTTCGTAATACATCGCTTCAAGTTCATCAAGCGAGTCAACCCAATACAGCAAAACAACATGATCTATTTTAGGATATATAATCTTTTTCTTATATCCTAACCTATCCGCTGTTTCGAAAATAGCCTTTCTCGTTTCCGCACTGACAGAGATTCCCTCATCATAATTAAGAACCCGTGAAACTGCTGCGCTGGATACCCCAACTGCTTCCGCAATTTGTTTTATTGTTGCCATTGTGACACCTCCTCCCTATTTAGTAAAAATTTTACCTTTTTGTCATTCTTATGTCAACTAAATTATTTATCCTCACATTAGCCCCTTCCATTAACACAACAAAAAATAATTAAATATCTCTCCATACAACACAAAAAGGACACAGGGTCTCCTGTATCCTTTTCGTTTTAATAGAAAACAACCGCTCTTATTCTATTTTATACTTCAAAAATCAGATCACCATAGGACGGCATCGGCCATGCTTCTTTGTCCACGATCATCTCCAGCTTGTCAACCGGAGCACGCAGAGCTTCCATTGCCGGAACCACATCGGAATGATAGAAGTTTGCCTGAACAGCTCCTTCTTCTTTTGCCGCCGCCTCGTCTGTAACCCTGATCAGGGTATCCAGCGCGCTCTTCGTCTCCGCCATAAGCACAGTCACCTGATTCAGGCAGTCTTTCTGCACGGAAGCGTCAGCACCTGCTGTTGTAACAGCATTAATCGTATCCGCAAGTGTCTTCGTATATTTAATGAACGCAGGCAGGAACTGTTTGCTCGCCATGTCGATCATAGTACGGGCTTCGATGTTGATTGCTTTTGCGTATGTCTCATACTGGATTTCCGCGCGGGACTCGAGTTCTGCCCGCGTGAACACGCCAAACCGCTCGAACAGCTGAACCGCTGTATCCGTAACCATAGCCGGAATTGCTTCCACCATGGAGCGGATATTCGGAAGGCCTCTTCTGGCAGCCTCTTCCACCCATGCCTCAGAGTAGCCGTCGCCATTAAATACGATTCGCTGATTTTCTGTCGCATACTCTTTGATCAGATCATGTACTGCCTTGTCAAAATCATCTGCTTTTTCCAGTACATCGCATGTATCCGCAAATGCCTCGGCCACGATCGTATTCAGCACGATATTCGGGGAAGCAATAGAATCACGCGATCCCACCATACGGAATTCAAATTTATTTCCTGTAAACGCGAACGGTGATGTACGGTTTCTGTCTGTCGCGTCTTTCTCCAGATCCGGAAGCGTGCTCACTCCTGTCTCCAGCTTTCCGCCTTTCAGACTGTGAGTCGCTTCACCTGTGCTGATCAGCTGCTCCAGCACATCCTCAAGCTGCTCACCGAGGAATATGGAAATAATTGCCGGCGGCGCTTCATTCGCTCCAAGTCTGTGGTCATTTCCCGGATCAGCCGCTGACTCTCTCAAAAGATCCGCATGCATGTTGACTGCTCTCAGAATACAGGTAAGCACAAGAAGGAACTGTGTATTCTCATGCGGGGTTTTGCCCGGATCCAGAAGATTGATCCCGTCATCTGTCGTAATGGACCAGTTGTTATGCTTACCGGAACCATTGACCCCTGCAAACGGTTTTTCATGAAGCAGACACTTCAGTCCGTGCTGACACGCCACTCTCTTAAGCGTCTGCATTACAAGCTGATTATGATCTACCGCAATATTTGCTTCCGCATAGATCGGAGCCAGTTCGTGCTGAGCCGGCGCCACCTCGTTATGCTGTGTCTTGGCTGTGACACCTACTTTCCAGAGTTCCTCATTTACATCTTTCATGAAAGATGCAATTCTCTGACGAATCGTACCGAAGTAATGATCATCCAGTTCCTGTCCTTTCGGAGGCATTGCTCCAAACAGCGTACGTCCTGTATAGATCAGATCCTTTCTCTGCTCGAATTTCTCAGCGTCAACAAGGAAATACTCCTGCTCAGGTCCGACTGACGGTGTTACTTTTTTCGATGTTGTATTTCCAAACAGACGGATCAGACGAAGCGCCTGCTTGTTGATCGCCTCCATGGATCTCAGAAGCGGTGTTTTCTGATCCAGCGCCTCTCCTGTATAGGAACAGAACGCTGTCGGAATGCAGAGTGTTGCTCCGCCCGCATCCTGTCTCACAAAAGCCGGAGACGTGCAGTCCCATGCGGTATATCCTCTTGCCTCAAAAGTTGCTCTCAGTCCTCCTGACGGGAATGAAGACGCATCCGGCTCTCCCTTGATCAATTCCTTGCCGGAAAAGCTCATCAGCACCTTTCCGCTCGGGAGCGGCGCGGAAATGAAGGAATCCTGCTTCTCCGCAGTCACGCCTGTCAGCGGCAGGAACCAGTGTGTATAGTGAGTAGCTCCTTTTTCAATCGCCCACTCTTTCATCTCATGCGCAATCACATCCGCTGTCTCCAGATCCAGTTCTTTTCCTTCCTCGATTGTCTTCTTCAGGTTTTTGTAAACCTTCTTGGGCAGACGCTCCTGCATGACAGTGTCGTTGAAAACATTCTCGCCGAAGATTTCAGCTACATTGATCAGTTCTTTGCTCATATGAATTCCCTTCCTTTTCGTTTTCTTATCATCCGGATTCCCGTTAATGGACTCCTCCCGCAAATGTTCCGGCAGGCATATCATCCGGAGGCTTTTTCGCAGGAAGCAAACCGCCTTCTACGAAAAAAGGGCACTCCAAGCTATGTTGGAACGCCCTTGTTCATGTCTACGTGTGACAGTATAACTCAATCACCTCAAAAAGGCAAGTGAAATTTTGCAAAAAATTATTCAGGTTCTTCTGAAAATTTTTCAGGCTTTTCCTACGGAGCCGAATAATTCCATTTTTTCTTTCACTTTAGCCATAATAGCTTCTGTACCCGGTTTCAGGAGTTTACGCGGGTCAAAGCCCTTGCCCTGCTGATCTTTTCCTTCCTCGATGTATTTACGTGTTGCTTCAGCAAATACAAGCTGGCACTCTGTATTTACATTGATCTTTGCAACGCCGAGGCTGATCGCTTTTTTGATCATATCATCCGGAATACCTGTACCGCCGTGAAGTACCAGCGGCATATCTCCCGTCTTCTGCTGGATCGCATCCAGTGTCTCAAAGCTTAATCCTTCCCAGTTGTCCGGATATACACCGTGGATGTTTCCGATACCTGCTGCCAGGAAATCAATGCCGAGATCGCAGATTCTCTTGCACTCGTCCGGATCAGCGCACTCGCCTTTTCCGATTACTCCGTCTTCCTCGCCGCCGATTGCGCCAACTTCAGCCTCAAGAGACATGTTGTGCTCATGCGCGATCTTAACAAGCTCTGTTGTCTTAGCTACGTTCTCATCGATCGGGTAATGGGATCCGTCAAACATGATTGAAGAGAATCCGGCTTCCACACATTTCAGGCATCCGTCATAGCTGCCGTGATCCAGATGAAGGGCTACCGGAACAGTAATTCCGAGTTCTTCGATCATACCATTCACCATTCCCACAACTGTTTTATATCCTGCCATATATTTTCCAGCTCCCTCGGATACACCAAGGATAACCGGTGAATTGCACTCCTGTGCTGTCAAAAGGATCGCTTTTGTCCACTCAAGGTTATTGATGTTGAACTGACCTACTGCATAATGGCCCGCTTTTGCTTTCTGAAGCATTTCTGTTGCTGATACTAACATATTCTTTTCCTCCAATTCTCAGATCCGGCACAGCTAAAGTACCGAAAATTTTTTAGAACCTTCATTTATTATAGCGTATCCGAACGCAAAAGACAATCTCTAGTTTCAAAGAGAAAAAGAAAAAGCCTTGTAAAAACAAGGCTTTTCAAAGTGACTCCGAGGGGAATCGAACCCCTGATTCCAGCGTGAGAGGCTAGCGTCTTGACCGCTTGACCACGGAGCCATATTTTATATCCGCTGTTCAACCGTGCCTCACAGCGAATATAAATATATCATATACTTTCCAAAGATGCAAGTACTTTTTTTCATTTTTTTAATTTTTTTCTCCAGTGCGGTTTTCCGAATGGCGCGGCTGAACTGTCACTTCTCCTCTTCCGCCTTTTCTCCATCTTCTGTCTGCTTTGTCCTGGATGCCACAGAAAGGCCTGCCGCAACTTCCTGGCGCACCATAATCTGAAGCGCCTGCTTGTTATTTCTTACAATCACTTCCTCATGGGCTCCGCCGAACTCTCCGTCCAGAGTCCACGGAATCGCTTCCAGTGATTCAAACCTCACCGCCCCCGACCGGAAAGAATACATGCGCTCAGGATTTATCTGCTTCATCACAATCGCGCCAAGCAGCTCATTGAGTTCGATCGGGTTCTTCGGTGTTTTTATCAGAGTAACTTCGAACTCTCCGTCATCAAACACCACGTCCGTGCCGATGATTCCGGAAAATCCTCCCACTGATCTGGAATTTGTCACCATACCGTAAATAAATTCATCTTCTATTTCCTCGCCGTCATGCGTCACGCGTATCTTATAGGAAGGAATATTGAAGATCCTCTTCGCGCCCTCAAGCACGTAGGCAAGATGACCGAGAATATTCTTCATGCTCTGTTTCGTCTCATAGGAGACATCAGTAAACAGACCGAAGGCTGCAATGTATATAAAATTATCATCATTAAAGCTTCCGACATCGCACGGAAAAGGCACTCCGTTCACCGCCGTGTCCGCAGCCTCCAGTATATCTTTCGGAATACTGAGACTGGACGCGAAATCATTGGTTGTGCCCGCCGGAATATATCCAAGCGGTTTTTTAATTCCCGCCATCTGCATTCCCGTCACAACTTCATCCAGGGTACCATCACCGCCGCTGCACACGATCAGGTCAAAACCTGCCGGTCCTTTGCATTTCTGTATTTTTTCAACCGCATCATGATATTTCTGCGTCGGATAGACCGTCACCGCATATCCGCTTTTCGTGAATATATCAAGCACATCCGCAAGTTTCGGTTTCAGCACCCCGGTCCCCGCATTGGCATTATATATAAACAACATTTTCTTCATTAGACCAGTTCCTCTCTGCGCTCTGCGGCCGCGACTGCACTGCCACATATGGATCCGTGCGTCTCCAGCCGGATAACAAAGGGCTGCACCTAAGCACAGCCCGTATCGGAGCAAAGCCGGCTCTGTTCACCTGCTTTGCTTCATCATCCTCTTTTGTCTATCAAATCCGCCCGATCATCCGGTACAGATAAATTTATTTCACTTTTTTGTCAAAAAAGCTTCTGATTCCCTCTGCTGCTTTTTTCTCATCCTCACCATCTGTGACAACAGTAATCTGCTCGCCGTCGGCAAGGCTTAAACTCATCATTCCCATAATACTTTTGGCATTCACATTCTTTTCGCCAATCTGAATATACACTTTACTCGCATACTGGCTCGCTTCCTGCACAAGCAGGGCGATCGGTCTTCCGTCAAATCCATCTTCTGTCTTTACTACAACAGGTGTTTTAATCATAATAATCCTCCTTGTTCCTGCCTTACCCGGTCTGCCATTTCACTCAATCTACGCAGTCTGTGGTTGATTCCGGATTTTCCTACCGGAGGGTCCAGAGATTCCCCCAGTTCTTTCAGGGTAGCATCAGGATTATCAAGGCGAGCCATAGCCGCCTCTACCAGATTATCCGGCATATTGTCAAATCCCACTGTATCTCTGAGATATGTAATATCCTCAACCTGTTTTACTGCTGCAGACACCGTTTTATTAATATTGGCAGTCTCGCAGTTTACCCTCCTGTTCACAGTATTTCGCATCTCCTTAAGGATTCTGACATTCTCCAGTTCCATAAGGGATACATGCGCTTCCATGACATTCAGGATATCAACTATCTGAGAGCCTTCCTTCAGATAAACAACGAATGATTTTTTCCGCGGCACAATCTTTGCATCCAGTTCGAATCCGCACATCACATCCCGGATCTGCTCTGCCGCTTCCCGGGAGAAACATACAATCTCAAAATGATATGATTTGGTCGGATCACTCATGGAACCTGCCGCCTGGAATGCGCCTCTTAAGAAAGCTCTCCTGCAGCAGACCTGCTGGTACACAAGCGGATTGAACACACGCGCGTCCTCCGCTCCGTTCTGTTGCCCGCTGATCATTTTTGTCGCCTGTAAGACTCTCAAAGCGTCCTCATGCCGCCTGACAATAACCGCATAAGATACGCTTTGTTTCACGACATTTCTTCTCACGGAAATATCAGTTCTAATATTAAAGGTTTTTTCTATCAATGTAAAGACTTTTCTTGCAACAAGAAGATTTTCCGAATGAATTTTTATGCTGCACTGATCAAAGCTGTTAATCACCACAGTGCCGCACAATCCGATAAACGCCGCAAGTTCCGCGATCTGGCAGTGCCTCGCGGGGCTCACGCTGCCAGCAAGCTCTTCCCTGACTTTCCCGGAAAAAGACATCTTCTCACCCTTTTCTCTTCGTGATCGCATCTTTGCCGATATCACGGTGCTCGATGCGCACCCCGTAATTTTCCTTTTTATCCAGTATCTGATACAGCGCGTTGGCAAGCGTCACGGAACGGTGCTTTCCTCCCGTACACCCGATCGCTATGACAAGCTGATTTTTCCCTTCCAGTATATAGTTCGGAATCAGGAATTCCACCATATCTTCCAGTTTCTTCAGAAATATTCTCGATTTGTCGTTTTCCATGACATAATCCTGGACTTCCGGATCATTCCCGGTCTTCTCTTTGAGCGAATCGATGTAATAGGGATTCGGCAGAAAACGGACATCGAAAACCAGATCTGAATCCTGCGGGATTCCGTATTTAAACCCAAAAGACATTACAGTAATATAGAGACTGCAGAAACTGTGTCCCTTTACGAAGATTTTCTCCAGCTCCAGCTTCAGTTCTCTTGTCAGCAGTTTGCTCGTATCCAGAATATAGGTTGCCCTCATCTTAAGGAACATGATCTTTTCCCGCTCAATGGCAATCCCCGTATCCACTCTGCCCGACCCGCTCAGCGGATGTTTTCTTCGCGTTTCTTTATATCTTTTGACAAGAACATCATCACTGGCGTCGAGGAAAAGGATCTCATACTCTATCTCCCTGCTGTCCAGATCATCAAGAACTTCTTTCAGCCCTGTGAAATCCTGTCCTCCTCTGACATCGATTCCAAGGGCGATCTTCTTCACTTCTTCCTCCGGTTCACTGAACATCTCAACAAAACGCGTCAGCAGAGGAATCGGCAGGTTATCCACACAAAAATACCCCATATCCTCCAGCATCTTGAGCGCTGTCGACTTTCCCGCTCCCGACATACCGGTCACTATCACAAAACGCATCGTCTAAAACTCTCCTATCTTTTTCACCTCTGGCTCAAGCCGTACTCCCGAATTCTCTTCCACCCGGCGGCTCACTTCTTCCATCAGTTCCAGTACTTCCGCCGCAGTCGCACCGCCCCGGTTGATCACAAATCCGCAGTGCTTTTCCGATACCTGCGCATTCCCGACTCTGAATCCTCTAAGTCCCGCGTCCTCGATCAGCTTGCCTGCGAAATATCCTTCCGGACGCTTGAATGTACTTCCGGCGCTTCCGAATTCCAGCGGCTGTTTCTCCACGCGCTTCTCTCTGAGTTCCTCCATCCTGGCACGGATCTCATCTCTGCTGCCCGGCTGCAGTCTGATCACCGCCTCAAGCACGACATAGTCCATCTTGGACACAATGCTGGTCCGGTAACCCATTTTCATCTCTTCCACTGACAGCGTGCGGATATCTCCTTCCCCGGCGAGCACAGTGGCTGATTCCAGAACCTGTTTCATCTCACCGCCATAGGCGCCGGCATTCATCCGCACCGCGCCGCCGAGAGTTCCCGGAATTCCGGAAGCGAACTCAATCCCTGTCAGCTCTGCCTCGCATGCAGCTGCCGCTACTTTTGAGAGAAGAGCTCCGGCCTGTGCATAGATCCGGTTTCCCTCCACGCGGATTTCTTTCATTGCCTTGAAAATCTGGATAATAACTCCGCGAAATCCTTTGTCGCCTACAAGAAGATTGCTTCCATTGCCCATCACGTAATAGGGGACATCCCGCTTTCTGCATGTTTCAATCACATTCCCGATCTCCTCCGCACTGGTCGGTGTGACGAAATAGTCCGCCGGTCCGCCGATGCGGAAGGTCGTATGAGCTGACATCGGCTCATTTTGCAGAACACTGCCATTGCCTGCCGCAGAACAAAGTTCCTGATAAAAATCCATATATAAACTCCATTTCTTTCATTAATTAGCAGTTCATCCTCATGCCCGAACCGCCGCGTCGATTATTCGCCTACCTATTATAATCCATGCCCGAAATAATGTAAAGCCGGCATGCGCAATTCACAATGCACATACCGGCTTAAAGTCTCTCTTCACACCGCTGTGTTTCTGTCATTAAATTATGCGAAACGGCTGCGCGGGCGTCTCATATGCTTCATCTGTCTCATATGGGTGAAAATCCACACAAAACAGTTATTCATCATCCCGGTGCAGAATGCCGCAATCACTGTCCCGATGCCCACAACAGAGAGGTCGTGGATGAGAAGAACCGACATAACCGCTGATCCCGCTGTGATCAGCACCTCTACCTGAACCCGGACCGTTCCGAAAGGAAGCCCCCGTTTCTTTGCAAGGCTGGATACAAACCCTTCCATGGGGAGCACTGCCAGCCCGGACTGTACCGTGAGAAAGATCCCGGCCGCCAGCACTGCGCATGCCGCAAAGCTCATCACAATCCTTGTGCTCATCAGTTCTGCGTTGAACGAGTGGAACAGCGCGGAAGTCCACTGGATAAACAGGGAATATACAAACGTGAGCAGAAGCTGTACCGCCTGCTTCTTCCCGATCTTTTTCTCTACCGCGATCTCACAGATTAACAGACAGCCGTTTACGATAAAATTAAATACTGCGTATCCCATGGACGGGAACATTTTCGTAAGCGCAAGAGCAATGGTACAGCTGGGAGCAACTCCGAGCGCAGCTTTCAGGAAAAGATTCGATCCCAGTGACATGACCAGAAGCCCGCATATATAACAAATAACCTTCTGACAAGATTGTTTTTTCGTTTCCATGATTTTCTTATTCCTCCTTGATTTCGGCTCTATTATATGAGCTTAAAACCTTTACAGTCAATTCCACTTCTGATAGAATATATTCCTGAAAGGAATAAATATCATGGAAATACAACAACTGGAATATTATCTGGAATTATGCAGACAGGAAAATTTTACAGAAGCTGGTTTTGCCTGCAATTTGAGTCAGAGCGCGCTCTCCAAACAGATCCGCAAACTTGAGCGCGAGCTGAATGTCACTCTCATCAGGCGCAACACCAGGAAATTCGAACTTACAGAAGAAGGAGTTATTTTTCAAAACTATGCCCGGGAAATGCTGGAACTCCACAGAAAAATGCTTGAGGACGTCCATTCCAGAAGGGAACTGAAGATTGGAAGCATGTCTGTTCTCTCTCCGTATCATTTTGCGCTGGTGCTGTCCGCTTTCAGCGAAAAATATCCTGACATTGACCTGGTGCTCGAGGAAAATTCAGCGGATCATATTCTCGCTGAGCTGGACAGCTACGATTTTGCGATTCTGCGCTCTCTTCTGATACAGGAACCGAACCGCTATAACTTCCTCACGCTTTTTGACGACTATCTCTGCGCGGTCGTATATGACACTCACCCTCTCGCCAGAAGAAAAAGCATTTCTCTGGAGGAATTAAAAGACGAGACATTCGTATTCCCCCAGAAAGGAACCGGAGGCTATGAAGCGTTTTACGACAGCTGCATAAAATCCGGATTCACTCCGAATATCCAGTATGAATTTCCCCAGGCGAATACGATCATGAGCTTTGTGCAGGCAAAGATGGGAATCACGATTAATTTCACCAAAGTATATCAGGAATATGAAGGTGAAGGGCTGACCATGATTCCGCTCAAAGATGAGTTCCACTACCCCATCTCGCTGATCTATCCGAAGCGTCAGGCTCTTACAGATCCCCAGAAGCTGTTCCTGAAATTTATCAAAAACTGGCTTGCAGCGGTTTCATGAAACAAACCGCTGCAGGCAAGACAGCAGCGGCAACGACTTGCAAATTTATAAAAACAGGTATATAATAAACCAGTATCTCTAAATTTTTTTAACGTCAATATCAGACGTGCTGTAATGACAAAGGAGTGAAAAAATACAGTGGACTCTGGTGACACCTTTCTATTTATTATACTGATTATTCTTCTGATGCTCTCGGCATTCTTTTCGTCTTCCGAGACAGCTCTTATGACTGTGAGCAAGATCCGTCTGCGTTCTCTTGCTGATGCGGGCAATAAACGTGCGGCTCTTGTCCTCGATATAACCGAGAATCATACGTCAAAGATGTTAAGCGCCATATTAATCGGCAATAACATCGTCAATCTGACGGCTTCCTCTCTCTCAGCCACACTTGCATACGCATTCGGCGGATATATGGTCAGCATTGCCACAGCCGTACTGACTGTTGCGATCCTTGTATTCGGTGAGATAACCCCGAAAAATTACGCTACCATCAACGCGGAAAAGATTTCAATGAGATACATCCGGATCATTAAATTTTTCATGACAGTCATGACCCCGGTTATCTTTATCATCAACCTGTTTTCCCGCGGAATCATGCGTCTGCTCCGGGTGAACCCGAATGACGTGCATAAAAACATGACAGAGGAAGAGCTGCGTACCATCGTGGATGTCAGCCATGAAAAGGGCGTGATCGAATCAGACGAAAAAGAGATGATCTACAATGTATTTGACCTCGGAGACGCGAACGCCAAAGACATCATGGTTCCCCGGGTACACGTCACTTTCGCTGATGTGAACAACACATACGAAGAACTGATCGAGATTTTCCGCAAGGACAAATTTACCAGACTTCCCGTCTATGAAGATAATCCGGACAATATCGTTGGTATCATTAACATGAAAGACCTGCTGCTCTATGAGCGCAACGCATCTTTCAACATCCGGGATATTATGCGCAAACCGCATTTTACCTACGAATATAAAAGTATCTCTGAACTGCTTGTGGAGATGCGGGAATCTACGTTTAATATCGCGATTGTTCTCGATGAATACGGAGAAATGGCCGGCCTGATCACACTGGAAGATATTCTTGAGGAGATTGTCGGTGAAATCCATGACGAGTACGATGAGCAGGAGGATGACCTGATCACGCAAGTGGGTGATCTGGAATATCTGATTGACGGTTCTGTGAACCTGGATGACATCAATGACCGCCTTCTGACAGAATTCTCTTCTGAGGACTACGATTCGCTCGGCGGTTATATCATAGAGCGTCTGGACCGTCTTCCGGAACCAGGCGACGAAGTAACCACGGACGATGGAATCAGACTGGTTGTTGAGAAACTGGACAAAAACCGTGTAGAGCTTGTCCATGTCTACCTGCCTTCTGCAAAGGAGACTTCTTCCGAAAGCGGGGACGAAACCTTCGATACAGCTGACCCCGGCACTGTTCCGGAAAAGAGCAGCGTCAGCTCTGCCGCTGACAGCGAACATTCTTCTGACAGGGCTGCCGCTTACTGATCATTGAATTTTACAAGTGACTGGACTGCAAATGCATGCAATCCAGTCACTTTTTTCATCTTCCGGCATATTTTACTATAGAACACAAACGGAAAAGGAGCAGTAATCATGCCCTATTCGATCATGCTGGACGCCGGACACGGCGGCCGTGATCCCGGCGCCGTATACAATGGCCGCCAGGAAAAAGACGATACACTTGCACTCACCCTTGCCGTAGGTGAAATTCTCCAGGAAAGAGGAGTTGATGTCCTCTACACCCGCACCACAGATATCTATGAATCCCCCTACCAGAAAGCCATGGAAGCTAATCAGGCCGGAGTCGATTTCTTCATTTCCCTTCACCGGAATTCCAATCCGATTCCAAACAGCGCCTCCGGGGTTGAATCACTTGTCTACGACAAATCCGGCATCAAGCTGCAGATGGCCGAGAACATAAACGAACAGCTGGAATCTGTCGGTTTCGTCAACCTGGGCGTAAAAGAGCGCCCGGGGCTGGTCGTTCTTCGCCGGACGCAGATGCCTGCTGTTCTCGTGGAAGTCGGTTTCATCAACTCGGAGACGGATAACAATCTCTTTGACAATAATTTCGATGATATCGCCCTCGCCATTGCCGAAGGTATCCTTGACACGCTCCAGATCCAGGGAGAGAACAATTCCCAGATCTCATCTTACACTGTGCAGGCCGGAGCATTCCGCAACGCCGCTTATGCCGACCGCCTGCAGCAGGAACTGCTCGACCAGGACTTCCCCGCAGTCATCAGCCAGGACGGAGGGCTCTACCGGGTCACAGTCGGAACATATCCTGCGCTGGATGAGGCTGCTGCGATGGAAAGAAGGCTGAAACGGGCCGGGTATCAGACAGTAATAGTAAGAAGCTGAAATCTGAGTTTGTCAAGCAGGAAACTCAGGCAGAACAAGTCCGAAATCCGCAGAAGATAATTATTAAAAACGTATTCTGCGGGAAGAGGATGCCGGATTCGGTTCCGCTCCAGGATCTAAGAAAAACTTAAAACCTGGGAAATGATGTTAATCGGGCAGATGGAATTGTCTGAGTGAAACGAGTTGTCCATCTGCCCGATTGTATTTAATCATTTTTCAGGTTTTCTAGTTTTTCTTGCCTCATGGAGCGGAGCAAAAGACAATGCCCCTTTCCTTTGAATACGGATCTGCAATCTCTATTCCGCAGTCCTCGGATGGCATACTACGTTGGAAGCGTCAGACAAACTCAGATTCTACTCTGCAAGTCCTTCTGCCATGATCACGTCTACCACGCTGTCCACGTATTTCTCGCAGATCTCATCGGATGCAGCCTCTACCATCACGCGGATCAGAGGTTCTGTGCCGCTCTCGCGGACGAGAATGCGTCCGTCGCTTCCAAGCTCGTCAGCCGCTTTCTGCACTGCTGCCTGAACGGCAGAATTTTCTCTTGCAGTCTTTTTGTCTTTCACGCGCACATTCTTTAAGATCTGAGGATAGATCTTCACTTCATCTGCAAGTGTTCCAAGTGTCTGTTTTTTCTCAAGGATCACTTCCATAATCATAAGGGATGTAAGGATACCGTCACCGGTTCTTGCGTGTTTGCTGAAGATAATATGTCCGGACTGCTCCCCGCCGAGAACAAATCCATTTTTCAGCATGTTTTCATATACATACTTATCGCCAACAGCAGTCTGCTCATACTTCATGCCAATCTTGTCGCAGGCTTTGTACAGACCCAGGTTGGACATTACGGTTGTAACGATTGTATTGCCGTCCAGGCGTCCCTGCTCCATCAGGTATTTTCCGCACACATACATGATACGGTCTCCGTCCACTACATTTCCGTTTTCATCCACAGCAATACATCTGTCCGCGTCGCCGTCATAGGCAAATCCAACGTCCAGTTTTTTCTCTTTGACAAACTCCTGCAGCACGTTGATATGTGTGGAGCCACAGTTTGTATTGATATTCGTTCCATCTGGTTCGTTATTGATTACATAGGTTTTTGCTCCCAGTGCGTCGAATACGCTTTTTGCAATAGCGGAGGAACTTCCATTGGAGCAGTCAAGTCCGATCCTCATATCCTTGAAGGAACGTGTCGCCAGAGAAATCAGATAACCGATATAACGGTTTCTGCCTGCCGCATAGTCGATCGTCCGTCCGATATTTTCTTTTGTAGCAAGGGGCAGTTCTTCGATCTCGCCGTCAATGTATGCCTCGATCTTCTCCTCTACTTCGGCTTCCATCTTGTGTCCGGCACTGTTAATCACCTTGATTCCATTATCATAGAACGGATTATGGCTTGCCGAAATCATGATACCGCAGTCAAAATCCTCAGTCCGTACTACATAAGACACACTCGGAGTCGTCGTAACATGAAGCAGATAAGCGTCAGCTCCCGAAGCAGTGAGCCCTGCTGCCAGCGCGTATTCAAACATATAGCTGCTTCTTCTGGTATCTTTTCCAATCACGACTCTTGCCTTGTGATCCTGTCCGAAATACCAGCCCAGATAACGTCCTACCTTAAATGCATGTTCTACTGTCAGTACAACATTAGCTTCTCCGCGGAAGCCATCGGTCCCAAAATATTTTCCCATAATCATCTTCCTCTTAGTCTTCAATAAATATTATGTCAGCGCCGCTCTTTTCTTGACAGATAACAATGCGCATTGACGCAGAGTACGCTGTCCGGCGGTACCACCATATGCCCATTATATTACCGTTACAAAAAAGTTACAAGTATTTCTTGTTTGTTACACATACTTTACGTTCGCTTCTTTTTCCGCTATACTATGATACTGGAATCGGGAATTGTTTTTTATCCCGCCGTAATCCCCATTTTCAACGGGAAACGGGATTGATTTTGAACCATATGTATTTTGAATTTCAGGAGGAAAATTTATCATGATAAAATTAATCGCGAGTGACCTGGACGGCACACTGCTCCATGGCGGAGCACAGGAACTGCCGCAGCGCACCATCCAGCTGATCCATGAACTCACGCAGAAGGGCATCCACTTTGTGGCTGCCAGCGGCCGCCAGTATGATAACGAACGCAGAGTGTTCGCGGATATCAAAGACGAGATCTCATATATCGCAGAAAACGGTTCTCTCTGCATCCATCAGGGTGAAGTGATCTCACGCGGCATAATAGAAGATGATCTCGCATTCCGGATCATCAGTGAAATCAAAAAAGAACCGGGATACGAAATCGTCGTATCCCGGGAAGACACCTGCCTGATTGAGGACAATGACCCCGAATTTGTAAATCACATTGTAAACGTCATGCACAACACAACAAAGATCGTGGATGACCTGATGGAGATCCGGGGGCCTGTCTTAAAAATCGCAATCGCCAACATGCGATCCCATGATCTCGGTGCATACCTGAAACATCTGCAGGAGATGTTCTCTCCGGATGTAAAGGTCGTAACGTCCGGGAATATCTGGATCGACTTTATCGTTCCCGGATATAATAAAGGCACCGCTCTCGCCAAACTGATGGAGCGGTTCCAGGTACGGCCGGAAGAGTGCATGGCATTCGGCGACCAGTACAATGATGTGGAAATGCTCGAGCTTGTCGGGCAGGGATATGCCATGTCAAACGCTGCGCCGGGAATTGCCGGGCATGCGGCATATGTAACCGACTCCGTGGAGGAGGTTCTGGAGGATGTACTGGCAGGTCTTGACTGACCTGCCTCTTCCGGGAACGCTCCCGGATTCCCACGCCCCGGCGCTCCGCACATTTTCTGCGTCTCTGTCCACACATTTTCCGTTTCTCTGTCCGCGTGGTCACATCATTCTCACACGCGGAACTTCTTCTGAATCTCTCTCACCAGATCTTTCCCTTTAAAAATCACCAGCCCTGACAGAAACAGCACACTGATTCCGGAACATATAATTGACGGATACGGCACCTTCACAACGCCGACCACACACAGGATAAACGGAATCAGCCCCCACGCCCCTGCCTGTACCAGGTAGAACAGATACTCCGCTGTTTCCATTTTCCCCACTGCAGATATAATTACCATGGACAGCAGGCTGACCAGTGCAGCAAACGGAATGACAAAATCAACAGACCATCCTGTCCATCCGATAAACAGATCCCACAGAACCGATCCGACTGACACGATGACGAGCTGCCACATTCCGTTCTTCAGAGGATTCCGCCGTTTCTGAAACCCGACCATAATCAGCAGCCACGTACAAAACACACCTGCTGTAACGTAACCGGCCCACCATTTTCCCGGATTCAGGAGATAATTAATCATCCAGCAGATCACGGCCGCCGCCATACAGGTGAAACTGAAGATCCGAAGCCCCATCAGCGCCGTCCGCGCCGGTTTTTCACTGTATCCCGGAAAATCATTTTCCTCCATCTGGCAGTCCAGCCCGTCTTTCCGCAGAACATTTACAAAATTCCTCCGGATGTTCGGGTTGACGATCTTGGAGGTAAGCCCAAGCACCAGCTCATCTCCATAAGCGCAGGAGCAGAGCTGCATCTTATCCGTACTGGCAAAAAAGCCAAAGCGCGCGATATAGTTTTCATATTCAGGCGGCATCTGGATCCGTCCGATATTGGAATACACTGAAGTCACGCTTCTTCCGCCCAGTGTGGTTCCGGCGAGAAGAAACAGATTTTTTATCTCCAGCGGAACCGCCCGGAGGAACGGGTTCTTCTCCAGGCGGACAAGTTCATTCATCCGTCCCGATATTTCCTCTTTGAGCGATTCTTTTCCAAATTGCTTCTTCATTTTCTCCAGGATATCCACAAACTGCGTGTTTTTTTCACAATCATACGCCGTCTCAATCCAGCTCCAGAAATTCGTCATTGATCCGGATGGGAAAAAATTCCGCAGATTAACCGGGATCATAAGTGACACCGGCTTCCTCAGCCTGCTTTTAGGCACTTCCTCATAAATTGCATACAGGAAAGCCGCTGCCAGGTAAACAGTAACGGAAACACCGTATTCTCTTGCTTTCCTATGCACTTCCGAAGCGGAAAGACGGATCTGGGTGATTTCCATCTCCCACTGCTCCAGCCGTTCGCCCCGAAGCTGAAAAGCCGGGCGGGATTTATTCTGTCTGCGTCTGTCTCCTGTATAATACTGGGAAAAGCTGTCTTCTTCATAATCAGTATCTGTCAATTCCTCGTCTCCGCCCAGCTCAGGGAACACTCTGTCCGGATACCTGGTAACCAGATAGTTTCTGACCAGCTCTTTTAAAAACTGCATGGCTCCTGTTCCGTCTGTAAGCCCGTGGAATACTTCAAAATTGATTCGGTTCTTATAATAAGACACCTCAAAAAGAAGTTTCTTCTGATCCGGCACATAGATCCTGCTGCAAGGAGGCTTGTCCTCCTCTTTTACAACAGCGCGTATTTCCCTTGGTTCCATGTAAAACCAGAACACGCCCTTGCGCAGAACTGACAGAAACAGGGGATACTTCTCAAGCGTAAGATCCAGAGCTTTCTGAAGCGCAGTTTTATCTACGGTTTCCTTCAGCGTACAGTAAAACCGGAACACTCTTGTATCCTTTTTCCCTGTAGCTGCCGGGAACGCCTGAGCCGCGTTATCTAATTTCCTCCACCGGGTCCTCTTTTTCTCTTTCACCGATATTCCCCCTTAATAGAAACCGATTGATATGGCTGAAACTTTCCTGTACATGAAGATGGCTGATTCCAAGTGCGAAATACCCGTGAAGCGCGCCGCTGATCCGCACTGTGTGCACATTGCATCCTGCCTCCTGAAGTCTGCGTCCGTACTCTTCCCCTTCATCTCTGAGCGGATCATACTCAGCGGTCAGAATCAGAGTGTCAGGCAGCCCGGAAAAATCCTCTGCAACCAGAGGGGCAAAATACGGATTGTTACGATCCTCCGGCGTCCGCTCATAGAGAGTGACATAGTCCTCCATCTTCACGCTCGTCAGAAGATATCCCGTCCCGTTTGTCCGCACTGACTTGTACGGCGATTCTTCTGTATAACAGTTGTTGAGAGCAGGATAGATCAGTACCTGCCTCCGGGGTGTGAATTCTTTTGTATCCCGGGCGCGCATACACACTGCTGCCGCCAGGTTTCCGCCCGCGCTGTCCCCCATCACGGTAATCCGGTCGGGATCAATATCCGGCAGGACCTCTCCGGAAAACAGTGCTTTTGCAGCCGCATAGCAGTCCTCAAGCCCGGTTGGAAAACGGTGTTCCGGCGCCAGACGGTATTCTACTGATACCACAAGCTGTCCTGTGGACTGGGCCATGCGGGCACATACTCTGTCATAGGTTTCCACGCTCTCAGTCGTCCATCCCCCTCCGTGAAAGAAGAGAATCACGGAGATTCCGGCATTCCCGGTTTTCATCGACTGTTCATCCGCAAAATAGAGACGAATCGGCACTTTATAGTCTCCATTATAAACTTCAATATCCAGTTTTTTCAAAAAAATCCTCATGGGATCCAGTTTTTTGAGATCCGCGATTCTCCGGGCTGACTCCACTTCTATGTTCCCGTAGGACAGCGCCTGAAGAAGCGCACGCACTGCTTTCGTCATCATCTTCACTTTATCTCTACCACTGCATAGGGTTTTCCGTTTCCATCACAGAGCTCTGTCACGATTCTTCCATCCTCCTCAGAAACACGGGGACAGATCACATCTCCAAGGACCGCTGATTTCTTATAATCCACGCGGACCTGATGCACCAGAATATCGCCGGGAAGCATTTCCAGCGCCATCTGCACGTACTGGCAGTTATTCACATGTTCATTCGTGTCAATGTGGTACTTGCGCACCGGGAACGACTCTCTCGGCTCCCAATTTTCGGGCAGCGCAATCTTGCGCCCCTCATAGGGCATGTCCAGCGGTTCCGCTGTTCCGTACGGATCGATGTGCTCAGCGGACGGCCTCACCGGTCTGCCTTTCTCCAGATCCATAAACACCCAGATCGAATTGGCACATGCCACCTGCTTTCCCTCTCCGTCTTTCATATAGAAGTTACGGTTTCCATAGAGACCTTTGAACTCAGTTGCGAATGTCCCTGCAGTAATCTCCTCTCCAAGCCCGGGATAGCGATCTACGATAATCTGCCAGTAAGAGAGCACCCACGCTTTCTTATCCTGTTTCAGTCTGTCCATGCCAAGTCCGATCGATTCCGAGTGAAACGTACTGGCATCCTGGAAATAGTTAATCAGCGCGGGAAGCGTCATTGTTCCCCGGTGGTCGATCTCACTGTAACGCACCCTTCCTCCAAATTCATATCTGTTGTTCACATTTGTTTCCATTCTTCTGTCACTCCTCAGGTTTTGCCACATAATCATAGTCTACGGTTATCACACATTCATAGCGTGGATCCACGATTTTCAGCAGCTCGGACAGCCGAACCGGAAGTCCTTCTCTCGTCTTTTCATCATATTCAATCGGGATCACCATGTCAAAAATCAGATTGATCTGATCCCTCCCGTGTACCACACGGAAATCATGAATGCTGCACGCCGGATCAAGCTCTTTTAATATCTGCTCCGCTTTCTTCCGGATCTGGATCACACGTTCATCACGCGTCTCCACGGGATCCATATGAATCACAAGAAACAGATCAAGCTGCCTTGCCGCCTCACGCTCAATCCGGTCAATAATCTCATGAGATTTTTCGATATCCACATCATTCGGAACCTCGGCGTGAATCGATGCCATACTCCTGCCCGGCCCGTAATTATGTACGATCAGATCATGTGTCCCTTCAATCCCGTCATAGGACTCCACAAACTTCTTTATCTGCCTGTAGACTTCCGGATCGATGGCCTCCCCGATCAGCGGTTCCAGCGTATCTTTCGCAATGCCGACGCCCGCCCACATGACCACGAGGGCAACGCCCACGCCGACAAATCCATCGATATTAATTCCCGTAATTCTGAAAAAGAGCAGGGATACGATGGTAGCGCCTGTAGTGATGACATCTCCCATAGAATCCGTGAACACTGCTTCCATTACTTTGGAATTAATCTTTTTCCCCAGCTTCCGGTTGAAAAGCCCCAGCCAGAGCTTTACAGCAATCGACAACAGAAGAATTACCACAGATATGGTCTGAAAATTCAGCTCCTCCGGAGTTCGGATCTTCCCGATTGAATCTTTCAGAAATGTGAATCCCACTTCAAGAACAATGAACGATACGACGAGAGCCGCAATATACTCGATCCTTCCGTGCCCGAACGGATGATCCCTGTCCGCCGGCTTTTCCGCCATCTTCACCCCGACAAAGCTGATCACCGAAGAACCGGCATCAGACAGATTGTTAAATGCGTCGGCAGTGACAGACACGCTTCGAAGCACAAGCCCGACCGCAAATTTCACTGCAAATAAAAAGACATTGCAGAAGATACCCACAATGCTTGCCAGAACGCCGTAAGCCGTCCTCACGGATATCTTCTCCACGTCTTTGTAATCTTTTATAAAATGTCTCACCAAAAATTCTGTCATTTTTACTATCTTACCAGAAGTACCACCCGATCCGGAAATCGGATCCGGCAGTGATTCCGGCATACTCCTCTTCCGTCAATACATTTTTCAACTTCTTTTTACCTTCCTCTGGCACAACCGCATTGGTCGTATCAAGGAAACACAACCCGGGATAGAGTACGCACCACCAGTTATGTCCCGCTCCATCACCGATCTCAATCCGCAGCGCCTCGTAATTTCCCGCCGGAAATGTAAGATCTCCATAAGTCCTGTCCGGGAACCAGCACGTCGTAACCGCGGCGCTCACCGGGTAGTCCTTCCCGTTTTCCGCCACCACTTCTCTGCTCAGTTCCTCGATCTGATCAATCCGGGCGCGCACCCACCGCGTGCTCTCCTCAGCGTCTTCCGCTTCCGGCATCTGCTCTTCCAGAAACGCAAGCACCGCGTCCCTCACCTTGAGCTTTAACGCCTGATCCTCGTCGCTGTCACTGTTGGCAAGCACATGGAAGCGAAGCACTTCCCCGGCGAGATGTTCCTGAAGCCGGGTCTCTGCCGCTGCTTCCGCCCTCCGGCAGATTCCGAATGTGAGCACCATGGCAAGAGCAAGTGCGAGCATCAGGCTTAAGCACACCGCATGTTTTTCAATCCGTCTGTATATTCTGTACATATGTAATCCCTCCATATTCTGCATTTTCAGATATATGGAGTATGGACAATAACCTGTACATTTTATACATTCCGGATGAAAAATTCCCTATTCCGCCTCGTCCCTATTCCGCTTCGTCCCTGTGGCGCAGAGTCCCGACCACGGTATCCACCTGATTATTGATATGCTGGACTGTAATGTCCGTCGCCTTCTTCTTATCATGCTCCTCAATCGCCTGAATGATCGTCTCATGCTCTTCCAGCAGCTGAGGATAGCATTCCTTTTTCTTAAGGTACTCGATCCGGTACCGGTACATCTGCTCTCTCAGATTGTTGAGCAGCTGAATCAGCCTGCCGTTGTCCGTTGCCTTGAAGATCACATCGTGGAACGCCTCGTCCGCCTCTGCAATCTGCGTGATGTCATCACTCTCAAGCATATCCCTGAAATGATCCGCGGCCTCATGGAGTTCCCTTACACCGCTTTTGTCAATCCGGTCACAGGCGAGCTGCACGCCAAGCTCCTCAAGCGCACAGCGCACCTCAAGCACATCGCGCAGATTCTTTTCCGTAATCTCCGCCACTTCCGCGCCTTTTCTCGGAATCATCAGCACCAGGCCTTCCAGTTCCAGTTTGCGGATCGCCTCACGGATCGGGGTACGGCTCACACCCAGTTTATTCGCGAGCTGAATCTCCATCAGCCGTTCCCCCGGTTTTAACTCTCCTCTGAGAATCGCCCGCCGGAGTGTATTGAACACCACATCTCTGAGCGGAAGATATTCGTTCATCGTAACTTCAAAATCAATCGGCATTCTGATTCCTCCTCACACTGTGTATACTCGTCACATATACCTGTTTTGTAAGTGACTTTTCTCTGATTCTTCGCTGCGCTTCCCGCGCCGCCGCCCTGCTCTCAAACAGACCGAACACGGTCGGCCCGCTTCCGCTCATCATGGCATTCAGTGCGCCGCACACCTTCATCTCATTTTTGATGTCTTCGATCACCGGGTGCATCGGGATCGTCACATCTTCCAGCACATTTCCCATAGAAGCTGCCACCTGCCTCAGATCGCGGTTCTGAAGCCCTTCTATGATCCCGTCAATATCCGGATGCTTCACAATATTCCCGGAATCGAGCGCTTCATACACTACTTTTGTCGATACACTGACCGGGGGCTTTGCAATCAGAACCGTACATTTCGGCATGGCGGGCAGAACACTGAGTTCTTCACCGATTCCTTCTGCCAGAACCGTTCCTCTCATAATGCAGTACGGTACATCCGCGCCAAGTTTCACTCCGCGCTCCATCAGTTCCTTCTGCGACAGTCCGAGCCAGAACATCCGGTTCATTCCAAACAGGACTGCCGCCGCATTGGAACTTCCTCCGGCAAGCCCTGCCGCCACCGGGATATGTTTATTTAAAGTGATTTTTATTCCTTCCTTGATCTGGAATTCGTCTTTTAAAAGTTTCGCGGCTTTGTACGCGATGTTACCTTCTCCTGTAGGCAGGAAACTCAGATTCGAAATCACCGAGATCTCTTCCGGCTCCGCCTTCTCGATTCTGACTTCATCATACAGATAGATGGACTGCATGACCATACGCACATCATGATATCCGTTTTCCCTTCGTCCAAGTACATCCAGCCCCAGATTGATCTTGGCCAGTGCTTTGAGTTCAATCTGATTCATCCTGTGTATCCTCCGTTCTTTTTCGATTGTTTGTATCTTGTATACATTGTGCTTACAGTATACTCATATTTTCCTTAAAAATCAACAGTTTATCCCCCTGTCTGATATTTTCACTGTCCATTCCATTTATTTCCATGATCCCGTCCACGGTAGTCAGATATTTTTTTGCCAGGCTCCACAGGTCTTCGCCGTTCTGTACGATATGCCCCACAATTCCGGGACGGTTTTCCAGATTTTCAACAGGGAAGGGCTCTGTGCGGACTTCCGTGATCATTTCCGTTGGAATCCGTTTTCTCAGGAAGACGTCAAACGCAAGAACCGCCTTGATTTCCACTGCCTCGCTGCCCGCCAGCGTCACTGCAAGCTGCTCCACATAATAGGACAGGCTGTCCGCCGCTCCCGCAGGCAGATCCGGGTATTCAATCAGATAGCTGAAAGGCATGATCCCCTGCCAGCTTCCGTAAGGCTCCGTATCGTCTCCCCGCAGATACAGAAACGACAGATGCAGAATGCCTTCTATTTTTATCCCCTCATCTGTATGCTGTTCATTTTCCACCTGAATATTCCCCCGGCTGTGAATAATCTGCAGAACATCTTCTTTCAGTTCCGGGAGCGCGAGCCGCTCCGTCACCTTGCACTTTGACTGATTCTGCATGAGAAGTTCCTCGAACACGGATTCTTCTTTTCCGAGCACGCACTCTTCTTCAAGCGAGTACATGTCTTCCAGGATTTCCGTCTCTTCTTCCTCATAAAGGTTGATTCTCATGTTGAGTGTTGCCTCGATCCCCAGGACGCGCATCTCCCCGTCCTCGTCAAGCCTTGTATCCACTAGTGTGTCTTCCAGCCCATGCTGAATATGATAATACATCTCTTCCGCAGCGCCCTCACACGGAATTCTGCCCTCAAACGGCACGCTCTGCTCAATCCAGTCCGTCTTCTCATCAGGCGACAGGTACATGCAGAACACAAGAAGTTCGCCTCTCAGAAAGATCTCATCCTGTCCCATGCGGATATCCAGCTTCCTGCTTCCTATATCAGCAAACAGCATCTGACCGATACTCTCCTTTGTTCCAGGAAGGGTAATCTCCTCTTTGATCCGGTATGTATCCTTCTTTGACACTGCCAGCTTCAGAAGGTTCATTTTCCGCATCTTCCGATAAATCGGCAGGTCGCTCTCCACGTCAAGAGTAAGCTCCTCATCCCGTATGCGCTCCCGCCCGATCTCCATTTCCGCCATGATGCGTAGTCCCAGTTTCCGGGAATGAACCACGGACGCGGTAAACTCTGTCCGCGCATTTCTTATGAAAAATGTCTCATTGCCATCCCCCTCCGCGTACACCATCTCCTCAAATGGCAGCTTGCCTTCCAGCACCGCCAGATGCGAATCTGCTGACGCTGACATATAGAGAACCCGGAAATACACTCTGCCTGTCACCCTCACGTAGTTTTCCACAGGGCGGATCTCCTCTGTCCGCAGTTCCGCGTCCGCATGAACGACCCGCAGCACATCCTCTTTCTGTTCCGGAACATTGTAGTCCTCGTCCAGATAAAACTGGTCAAAAATACTTTTTCCTTCCTGTGTATAATGAACCGCTTTCCTGATAAGCTCCATCTCTCTCCTCCTCAATCAAAAATAATATCTTTTTCAACATAATCAAGCCGCACCACCACATAGGGGTATGTGGCGGCCTCTTTCGTCTCTTCCCCCTTCTCCGGGCCCAGCAGATCCGTACTGATGCAGATTGAATTTTCCGTCTCATACAGCCCGGTCACAGTCACACTGTAGCCTGACGTCGGCTGCTTTCCGTAGCCCCGCGCAATATAGAGGCTGCCCTGATCCGCATAAGACATCTGAAATGGTTCTGATTTTGCCTCCTGGATCCGGGATTTGAACTCTTCAGGCACGTCTTCCTTGTCTAATACAGTAAACTCAAGATCCTGAAGTTTCTCTCCCGTCTCAACCCTGGTCACACATCCGGCAAACGAAAAAACCCCCAGCAGCAGTACGGTCAGGCAGACAATCCATACAGATCTTTTTCTTCCGGTTCTTTTCGCTTTCCCTGTCACGCTCCCTGTATATGACTGCATCCGTTTTGTCTCCGCTTGTTATTCCATATAATCATATGTGGGCGAATGATCATTTAGTACAGCCGCTATTTAGTTCAATAATTACCGGTTTCAAATCGGACGAAAACAGGAGCATATGCAGACCGTATTCTGCCGGGAAGGAGACTGTGTTCAGCTTCCGCTCCGGGCAATAAGGAAAACTAACGGCTTCGGGCATGGACAAAAAGCAGGACTGACAATGAGCAACTCGCCAGCGGCTCAAACAATCTCATTGTCAGTCCTAAAGTCCCTGCCCAAAGCCGTAACTTTTCCTAATCACCCTTCCGAAGTCAGCTGCTCACAGTCTCCCTCCCAGCAGAAAAGTTTTTGCAATAGGGGCTGTTTTCTGTTCTATCCAGATCGGTAATTACTGTCTAAACAGGCTGAAGGAAA
>DXGZ01000022.1 GCA_019113645.1 Candidatus Mediterraneibacter vanvlietii
GGCGCGCTCCGCTGGAGCGGGTGCGCCTTGGCCTGGGCGGTACGAAGGAATGGCGTGTGCGAAAAATCGCCGCCGTCGGCCGTATCGGCCACCATGCCGCATGAGCAAGGATACACAGGCTTCCGTACGGAAAGTTTTATCCACAAAGAATTTTGAATTGGAGGTCATAAAATGCGTGAGCTGCTATTTCGGGGCCAGACACGGCGACCCGGCCAAAAGATATGGATGAACGGCGAGAAGGTCCCCGGCAACTGGGTCTACGGCGGCATCTGCCAAGGCAGGGGTGATTTTTCTGTCATGTATGGCTACCAGAACGGAGAACAAAGCAGCATCAACAAGTTCGTCGTCTACACCGATACCGTCGGACAGTCCACTGGGCTGACGGACAGGACGGAATGGGATGAACTGACTGTGGAGGAGCAAAGGTTTTGGCTTAGAAAACACGATGCCGACGAATGGACGGGCAGATTGATCTTTGAGGGCGACATCGTGGAAGGTATGGCGTATTCTTCCCTCTGGCGCGGCGTCATCGTCTGGATCGACGAGATCGCCGGGTTCGGTGTGCGATACCAACAGCGCACGGGCCCGACCGCATGGGAAAACGCGTCCATTTTGAAGCGGCTGCGTGTATGCAAGGACCAGTTTGCCGCAAAGGTCATAGGGAACATCTATGATGACCCCGACCTGCTGGATGGCTACGATAAGAAATGATCAGGAGAAAGGAGCCGGATGAACATGAAAAACAAGGAACACAAGCACGATTTCCATGCAGCCAGCGTTATCTATGCGGGGGAGGCGCAGAGCAATGTCTGAATATATCTGCACGACCCGTACGAACTATTTCCACGTGAAGGACCCCGTCTCGTTCTGTGACTTCATGAGCCGGGTGTATGGCTCTGCAGACCCTGTCACTCTCTGGCAGGAACAGGACGAAGAAGGTAGGCCGATATTTGGATTTGGCACCCACGGCACCATCGCCGGACTGAGGGATGCCGAAGCGGACGATGACGATATGCTGGATGAAAGCGCCTACGATGAATTTATTCTGGGCCTGCAGGAGCATGTGGCAGAGGATGACGCCGTGATCCTGATGGAAGCCGGCCACGAAAAGCTATGCTATGTGACTGGCGCGGCTACTATCTTGACCAGCAGTGGGAAGGAGTATCTTGACCTTTCCGTTATGGCAACAGAATTGGCGTCTGAAATGCTCAAAAATCCAGTCTGGCGCACCGAGTGCAATTACTAAAGGAAACGAGGTTTTCGTATGGAGCATCTGTATTACGAAATCTGTATCGGTCCTGGTCCGCTTCTTGCCGGGGACAACAATAATTTTTGGATGTGCGTTCACGGCGTTCGGAAGCCGACTTTGGCGGAAGCGGAGCTGTTCTTCGCCGAGGATGTCAAACATAACGGCGGCAAGGTTCTGGCCGTCAACCAGATCAGCGCGGAGGAGGCCAAGGCCTTTTACGACCTGAGCCGGGAGTGTGAATGGCCTGTTTTCGGACTGGAGGTCGTGCCATGATCCCCTTCCATGAGACCAGGCGCGGCCAGCGATTCTTTGAGGGCCAACTCCCCAAGCTGATCGACGCTCTGACAGATATTGCGGCGTCCCTGAAAGCGCCCCGTCCCATCTATCAGCTGAGGGCAGAGGTCCCGGAAAACTTTCTGTCTGATCTGTACTTTGGGAACTATGCCCCCTCGGAGCAGCCGGAGACTGAGATGGACAAGGAACTGACTCAGGCGATCGTTGCCGTTCAAAAACGGCTGCGTGAAGTCGTGCCTGCGGAGTCCTGGACGTTGATCGGCCAGTATAGCGAGCTGTTGACCGCAAGATGTACCGCAGAAATGGAACAGGCCTTCGCCGCCGGCTTCCGGTCTGCCATGACGATGCTGGCCGCCGGCCTGGCGGAGCCAATGCCGGAGGAAAGGGAGTGACCGGAGATGGGCCGTTTCTCGGCAAATAACCTGATCGACTCTGCTGCGCAGCTTGATCTCGACACCATCACCCTTTCGGATATCAAATGGCGTTACGGCACCTTCCTGCCCTACTCAACCGGCTCTGGACGGAATAAAACGCATTCTTCTCGATCTGGCGTCGCCACGCCCATAGGCGATATCCAGGTGGACCTATGGTAGGGAAGAGCCGCGGTCAGATCACGGACGGCTTGTTTACCTTGAACTTCTACATCCCCGACACGGACATCTATGCGGTGGATAAAATCCTCTCTCAGTCCTGTGCGGAGTCTTTTGCGGTATCGCCCAAAGCCTTCCTGCTGGAGTTGAAATATCTCAAGGGATTCACGGTCAAGGAGCGCCGGCCCTATGTGCGCTTCCGCGGCGGCGAGATGGTGATGCCGATCTCCTCCGGGACATATAGGACCGCTGTGCAGTGTGTAGGCGAAAACCGCATCACTTTTGCCTTCGATTTGAACAAGATGATCGCCGCTCTGCGGCAGTTCAAGGACGAGCCCAGCGTGCAGATCAAGCTCAACAGCGCCGTGTCGCCCTTTACCATTGAGGCGGAGGGGCGTAGTGATCTGGCCCTGGTCTGTCCTATTAAACTCGACGCTAAGCTGATGGCGGCGTGAGCATGGTCAGAAGGTATACTGACCCGGATGCAGCCGGCTACCTGCTGGAGGCGGACGCCTGCAAAAAGGTCGAGGCGGAACTCAGACACTCCGCAGACAAGTACAAGCGGAAGATCGACCGGGAACAGGCCAAAAGGGAAGCGGAATTTGAGGCTGCCATGCAGTACCACAGTGAAGAGGAGCTTCTGGACGCATACGGCTGGGAGGTCATCACGGAGGAGCAGTATATCCTCTATCTAGGCATCTTCCGGCAGGGGCGGGCAGCGCTGGATAACCATACGCCCACGGTCAATGAGCTGACGCATCGCATCCTGTTGCGTATCCTCTCCGACATTGCCGCCGGGCAGCGGGAATGGTGCTTTTCGGCCCTCACGCCCGCCCAGCAGACAGCTGAGATTGAGCGGGCAAAGCGTGCAAAACAGGAGTGGTGCGAGAAGCTGCGGAAGATCAGAGAGGATCTGGGCCTCGCCGCGAAACCCGATGGGCCAGAGGCGGAATGATCGGTACGCTGCCTCCGGCCGTAATAATAAACAGCCTTGACATGTAGTATATATCGTGATATATATTATATAGGATATAGGAGGTGTCGTATGGAAACATCAAAAGTATTCGAAACAGGACGCAGCCAAGCGGTCCGGCTTCCAAAAAAATTTCGATTCGACGTAGATGAGGTCGTCATACAACAGCTCGGCGACGCTGTTATACTCGTGCCGAAAAAGTCCTTGTGGAAGACATTTGTGGAGGGCATCGATGGCTTTTCGGATGACTTCTTTGCGAATGGGCGTGACCAAGGTATGCAGGAAGAACGGGGTACCCTATGACATATATGCTGGATACCAATATCTGCATCTATGCCATTAAGAACAAACCTGAATCTGTTCTGCAGCGATTCAAAGATGCAATCGACGAAGGGATCTGCATTTCTTCGATCACCTTGGCAGAATTACAATATGGCGTTCAGCACAGTAAAGCCCCGGAAAAGAATGGGCAAGCGTTACTCCGTTTTTTAGCGCCATTGAGTGTCTTGCCGTTCGGACAGATGGCTGCAGCCGAATACGGAAAAATTCGTGCATATCTTCAGGGTCAAGGAATGCTGATTGGCCCATTGGATATGCTGATAGCTGCTCATGCAAAATCAGAAAATATCATTTTAGTTACGAACAATACTCGTGAATTCGAGCGTGTGCCAGTGCGGTCATTCTTCTGAATATCTTGGTATTTTTACTGGTAGAGATTACAGGAACATCTCTGAATGCGCAGCATATGGTGGATTGTGGAGCGTCCTATACCCCCTATATCTATCAGGGACACCAGTATTACCGGCTGGTCACATCCATGTTCCTTCATTTTGGAATCCAGCATCTGGGCAACAATATGCTGGTGTTGTTTTTTGTGGGAGACTGTTTAGAGAGAACGGTAGGAAAGATAAAATATTTGCTGATTTACCTTTTGGGAGGAATCGGTGCAAATGTTATTTCTCTGGCACTGGAGATTTCTCATCAGGAAGCTGTGGTTTCGGCAGGCGCATCAGGCGCTGTTTTTGCAGTGATCGGCGCCCTGATTTATATTGTCATTAGGAACCGCGGATACATCGAAAATTTTACTGCCCGCCAGTTGCTGATACTTGCCGCACTGTCTCTGTACCATGGAGTTACCAGTGCCGGGGTGGATAATGCAGCGCATTTTGGCGGACTGTTATGCGGCTTTGTCCTCTGTGTTCTGTTGTATCACAGACTGCACTTATAATTTCGGTCTGCGTTTCACCGAAATACACAGGAATGATAGGAAAAGAAGGTATTGCCTGTGCATTCCGGTGCAGAAGATGGACTTGGACAATAACAATTCTTATTTGACAGGAAAAACAACCGTGAATTCGGTCCCTTTTTCGGGTGCGGAGGAAAAAGAGATGCTGCCTTCATGCGCTTCTGCAATGCGTCGGCAGATGGCAAGACCGAGACCGGTACCTTCCTGTTTGTGTGTGATAAAAGGCTCGAATAGGTCTTTCTGGTAGGCATCGGGGATTCCGGGACCAGTATCACGGATGGATATAGTAACAGAATTGCCGTCGGATTTCAGGGTACAGACGATGGTGCCGCCGGTACCTATGGCTTCTCTGGCATTTCTTAAAAGATTGAGGATCAACTGCCGTATTTTGGTTTTATCTGCCAGAAAAGTAGGGATTGCGGTTTCTTTTTTCAGGATCAGTTCAATCCCAAGGCTGCGGTAAGCAGGTGTGACAGATTCCAGGATGTCGTGGAAAAGATGCACGATGTTGGTTTCCTGCATAGTTGTCCTGCCGGAATTGTTAAATTGGGAAAAATCGGATAAAAGGGATTTTAAGAATTCCATATTCTCCATGATTTTATTCCAGCAGTCTTCGGAAGCAAGTTCCGGGTGTTGTTTGCCAAGAATCTGCAAAAAACTGTTAATTAAAGTCACAGGATTTCGGATTTCATGAGAAATTTGCGACATCATAAACTGATGCTGAGATAAAAGTTCCTGATAGAGCATCTGATAATCGTATATTGAGTTTGCAGAATTGTCAGAAACAGGTGAAATGTTGTTGTTCATGGTAATATCCCCCCTTCATAATACTACGTAAGTTAGTGTAGCACTCCTGTTTTTAAATGGCAAATGAAACTTTAATACAAAAATCGTCAAAATTCGACATAAAAGGTGTCATATATTCCGAATTAGATTCGGATATATAGTAGAGAGCTTTAAAGAAAGGAGAAAATGTATGAAAGAATGTATTTTCTGTAAAATTGCCAATGGAGAAATACCATCGGCGACCCTTTATGAGAACGAAGAGTTCCGGGTGATATTAGACCTGGGACCTGCGGCAAAGGGACATGCGCTGATCATACCGAAGGCACACCATGCAAACTTGTATGAGCTTCCGGATGAGACAGCGGGACATGCCATGATTCTGGCAAAAAAGGTAATTACGAAGATGAAGGATATTTTAGACTGCGACGGCTATAATATCGTTCAGAACAATGGAGAGGCAGCAGGTCAGACGGTCTTTCACTTCCACATGCATTTAATTCCGCGCAAAGAAGGGGATCATGCGGGAATCAGCTGGACACCAGGAACATTGACGGAAGAGGATAAAGAGGAAATATTGTCAAAGTTTTCTATGGAGTAACAAATCGAAAGAAATAAGCAATGACAGAAGAGAAATATCGTAGAATTTATTTTCAGTACTATCGTCTGGTAAAGAATGTAGCACATGGCGTATTGCATGATGCTGACCTTGCAGAAGATGTATGTCAGGAAGTATTCCTGTTGTTTCTTGAGAAAGAGGAGATTGTGGAGGAAGAATTTTATCCCAACTGGTTTTCTGTAAACGCCAAGAGAAAAGCCATTGATTTTTGCAGAAAGTCTTATCAGGTACATGAAGTGACGGTTGCCGGAGTTCCGGAAGAGGACGAATCCGCTGAAGAAGTAACGGATAAAATCCGCATAAAGAACAGTGGGAGAAATTCTTTTGAAGATGAGATCCTGAATAACCTTGTGCTCCGGGAACTGACAGAAAGAATATTGGACGATTTAGAAAAGAAGAATCCTGACTGGTATGAAATTGTGATAAGAATGTACATAAGAGGAGAAGATGCAGAAGAAACAGCCCGTGCTCTTGGTATCTCAATCGAGAATCTGAGAACCAAGAAACACAGGTTAAAGATGTATCTGACAGAACGCTACAAAGACGACTTTGAAGAAGCGTAACTTATTTTTTATTGACCGCTTCCTCTAACAGCGAAACGATCAGTTCGATGGAGTCTTTGTGTTTGCTGGAAGCCATGGCAGAGATGTAAGTTTCACGGTTTTCGTATAGCTCATGGACATTTTTCAGCAGAATTTCAGGAGTGATATCTTCCTCTTCCAGAACCTTGCTGTAGCCGAGACGTTCAAAGGACCGGGCATTCAGGATCTGGTCTCCCCGGCTGGCACGTGCGGAAAGGGGAATGAGGAGATTCGGTTTTTTCAGGGCGCTGAGTTCACAGATAGCATTGGCGCCTGCACGGGAAATTACAATATCGGCAAGGGCAAACAGATCGGCGAGTTCCTGTTTGATGTATTCATACTGGACATAACCTTCGGTTCCCTCCAGTTTGGAATCCAATTTGCCTTTTCCGCATAAGTGGATGATCTGGAAATCCTTTAAAAGTTCAGGAAGGATGCCGCGGACAGCGTCATTGACAGCAGCAGCGCCCAGGCTTCCTCCGATGATCAGGATAACCGGTTTGCTGGAAGTGAATCCTGTAAACGCCCTGGCTTTATCTGGGTTCCCGCTTAAGAGCTCCTGGCGGATGGGGGTTCCGGTAAGGACAGCTTTCTCTGCCGGAAGGTGGGAGACAGTCTCAGGGAAGTTGCAGCACACCTTTGTGGCAAAGGGAAGGGAAAGTTTATTGGCAAGTCCGGGAGTCATATCGGATTCATGGATAAAGGCAGGGATTTTCTTCCTGCTGGCAGCAATGACAACAGGAACAGTGACAAATCCTCCTTTGGAGAATACCACATCCGGTTTCAGCTGTTTCATGAGTTTCTTTGCTTCCAGATAACCCTTCATTACTTTAAAGGGATCGGTAAAGTTTTTAACGTCAAAATAACGTCTCAATTTACCGGAAGAAATGCCGTAATAGGGAATTCCCATTTCCTCAATAAGCTTTTTTTCAATTCCGTCGTAAGAACCGATGTAGGAGATTTTATATCCCAGTTCTTTTAAGCGGGGAACCATAGCGATATTGGGGGTAACGTGTCCGGCAGTACCGCCGCCGGTAAGAACGATATGTTTCATGATGTTCCTCCTGATATTCAAAATAGTAACTATAAGAATAGGATACCACAAAATGCGGATCAGCCGCAGGGATCCTGGGGCAGAAACTGTTGTGCCCTTAACATCATAATATGATACACTTGTCAGGAAAAGTCAAGAACAGATAGGAGTTTCATGGAGAAAAAAGAACAACCAATCAAAAGGAATCCTGTGTCTGACACAGACCTGAAAGAAGAGATCCTCGATCAATGGGACCCGGTGAAGGATGCGAAAGAAGCAGAGGAGATACAGAGAAACCTGGAAGCGGTCCCGGATACAGAAGAGTGGAATCCCACAGAGGAAAAATTTCAGGCACTTATGCAAAAAGCCAGAGAACGGGGCTTCCACATCAGCAGTGATGAGGAAGCGGACGATCATACAGATGATTTCGATGATAGTAAAAAAGAAAATACAAAGGAAGAAACAAAAGAAAAAACAAAAAAAGAAACTACAATTACATATCCAGCCAGCAGAAGAGCAGCCGGCTGGTGGAGAAAGAAGGCGATACAGTGGACGGCTGTTGCTGCGGTC
>DXGZ01000088.1 GCA_019113645.1 Candidatus Mediterraneibacter vanvlietii
CCGGTTCCGGCGGGGCTTATTAAAGTGCCTCTATTCTTGGTACTGCCATTCTAGGACTCTCAAAAAAACGGCAGATTAGTACTTTGGGAAGACATACTCATCTTTTTATTGCAATTCGCGGAAACTCAAGATTTTTTAGTTCAACAGTTCAGCCACGGAGATGTGCGGGAGAAAAAATCATGCTCGCATGATTTTTCGAGCGGGCAGTTCCATGAGCTGAGCGCCCGTCTATGAGGAAAACAGCGGCGCAGCCGCAATAAGCACTTCAGTACGGTTTTCCGAATGGCGCGGCTGAACTGTTGTGTTCTGCCATGGGGGTATGCGGCTGAACTGTTGTGTTCTGCCATGGAGTATGCGGCTGAACTGTTATCATCAGCCGCGCTCCCTCTTCTCCCGGATCAGTTCATGAAGTTTTGCTAGCGCCTGGCTGATCCCTCCCACTTCATCGATCAGTCCTTCTCGCACTGCTTCTTCCCCTTCCAGCATAGTGCCTACATCCTTGACCAGCTGTGTGGAATCCAGCATCAGTTCCAGAAGCCGATCCTGAGTGATCCGCGAATGAGACGCGATAAACCGGGCGATCCGATCCTGTGTTTTCTCCATATTCCGGTAGCTCTGTATTACGCCGATGAACATCCCCGTTGACCGGACCGGATGCACGATCATGGTTCCGGTCGGTACGATAAAGGAATAGTCTGCTGATACTGCAAGTGGACCTCCAATGGAATGGCTCCCTCCGAGCACGAGGGAAACCGTGGGTTTACTTAAGGAAGCGATCATTTCCGCAATGGCAAGCCCGGCCTCCACATCGCCTCCCAGTGTGTTGAGCAGGATCAGGATTCCTTCTGTCTCATCGTCTTCCTCTGCCTGGGCGAGCTTCGGCAGAAGATGCTCGTACTTGGTCGCCTTTGTATTGCCGGACACTGCTTCATGCCCTTCGATCTCGCCTATGATTGTAAGGAGCTGGATCCCGAAGCGGGATTTCCCTGCCCCAAGATCCAGGGATCCTGTTTCCCTGATCTCCTCATTCTCATCATTTCTCTGCTTCTGCCGGTCTGCGCTTACCGCTTCGTCTCTCTGTCTGTTTTCCGCTGCCGATTGCCTGTTTTCCATCAATAATTACCTCCTCAAATGCAGACAGCGCTGCAAGTATCTATGATCTGTCACTGCATATTATGGAGAAGGAACTTCTTTTTTATACAGAAAATGGTATGGATGCAAATTGTATACACCCATACCATTTCAATTACTGCATTGCCTGTTCTACATCCGCAATAATATCTTCTGCATTTTCGATTCCGACGCTGAAACGGATCAGATCCGGCTGAACTCCTGCTTCCAGAAGCTCCTGCTCGTTCATCTGTCTGTGTGTGTGACTCGCCGGATGAAGCACACAGCTTCTCGCGTCTGCGACATGTGTCACGATCGCCACCATTTTCAGTTTATCCATCATCTTCACTGCCGCTTCTCTGCCGCCCTTCAGGCCGAAAGTAAGCACGCCGCATGTTCCGTTCGGCATGTATTTCTGCGCCATATCATAATATTTGTCACCAGGAAGGGACGGATAATTTACCCATGCCACTTTCTCATGATTTTTCAGATATTCCGCAACTTTGAGCGCATTCTCACAGTGCCTGGGCATTCTCAGATGAAGTGTCTCCAGACCGATATTGAGAAGGAATGCGTTCTGCGGTGACTGAATGGATCCGAGATCGCGCATCAGCTGTGCTGTCGCTTTTGTGATATATGCGCCTTTGCCGAATTTCTTCGTATAGACAATCCCATGATACGTCTCGTCAGGTGTGGTAAGTCCCGGGAATTTTTCCGCGTTAGCCTCCCAGTCAAAATTACCGCTGTCAACAATGGCTCCGCCTACGCAGGCTGCGTGTCCGTCCATGTATTTTGTCGTGGAATGAGTCACAATGTCAGCGCCCCACTCGAACGGCCGGCAGTTGATCGGCGTTGCGAATGTATTGTCAACGATAAACGGAACGCCGTGTCTGTGCGCGGCTGCAGCAAATTTTTCAAAATCCAGTACAACAAGCGCCGGGTTCGCGATAGATTCTCCGAATACAGCCTTCGTATTGTCCTGGAACGCTGCCTCAAGTTCCTCTTCCGTACAGTCCGGATCAACGAATGTAGCGTCAACCCCCATCTTTTTGATCGTGTGGGCGTAAAGGTTATATGTACCACCGTACAGCGCGGATGCGCACACAATGTGGTCGCCCGCCTGAGCGATATTCATGATTGCATAGAAGTTCGCTGCCTGTCCGGAGGAAGTCAGCATGGCAGCCACTCCGCCTTCCAGATCGCAGATCTTCGCCGCCACGGCATCATTGGTCGGGTTCTGCAGGCGGGTATAGAAGTATCCGGACTCCTCCAGATCAAAAAGTCTTCCCATCTGCTCGCTGCTTGTATAACGGAATGTTGTGCTCTGGTAGATCGGAAGGACTCTCGCCTCTCCGTTTCCCGGTTCATATCCCGACTGTATACATTTTGTTTCTATTCTGTAATCACTCATCTGTTGTTTCCTCCTTTGCGCTGTTTGTATTCTGTCCGGATCTGCCATTATGAACTCGCTGCGTCCGGCTTACTCACCCTTTTCCGTAATGATTACTCGTTCCAGTTGTGATATACGTCCTGTACATCATCATCTTCCTCGAGAAGGTCGAGGGTTTTCTGAATATTTTTGATATCCTCTTCGCTTGTAAGGTCAACATAAGTCTGAGGAATCATTGTCACTTCCGCCTGCTCCATAACGATTCCGGCCTCTTCCAGCTTCAGGCGGACATCACTGAACGCATCCGGGTCTGTGAGGATCTCATAGCTCTCCTCATCCTCCTGAAAGTCTTCCGCGCCTGCGTCAAGGGCAAGCATCATAAGTTCATCCGCATCCATTGAGCATTCTTCTTTTGCAACAAAGATCTGTCCCTTTTCATCGAACATGAAAGAAACGCATCCCGGCGTTCCTACATTTCCGCTTCCCTTTGTAAATGCATTTCTCACGTTGGAAGCTGTTCTGTTCTTGTTATCTGTAAGGGTCTTGACGATAATCGCCGTACCGTTCGGGCCGTATCCTTCATATGTAATATGTTCGTAATTGTCTCCTGAGCCTTCCCCTGCTGCTTTTTTGATGTTTCTCTCGATTGTGTCATTCGGCATATTGTTTGATTTTGCTTTCGCGATAACATCGCGGAGCCTGCTGTTGTTCGCCGGATCCGGACCGCCGCCCTCTTTTACAGCAACTGCAAGTTCACGTCCGATTTTTGTAAAGATTTTTCCTTTTGCCGCATCATTTTTCTCTTTCTTGTGCTTAATATTGGCAAATTTTGAATGTCCTGACATATATGGTTTCTCCTCTTTTCTTTCTTGTATAAAGAACACCGCCGTCTGCGGCGTACATTACGCCCTACAATTCTATCACTCTTTTTTCTTTCTGTAAAGCAGTCAGTCTCCAATCTATGTAGGCAGTTCCAGACTGACCCGGATCGCCTGATCGATCTTTTTCATCATTACACCGTCAATATGGCAGACATACTCTCTGAGCCGCTGCTTATCGATCGTACGTATCTGTTCCAGAAGGATCACTGAGTTTTTCATAATTTTGTAATCTCTTGTGCTGATCTCTATATGCGTCGGGAGCTTCGCCTTGTTCATTTTCGATGTGACGGCTGCGCATATGACTGTCGGACTGTGTCTGTTCCCGACATTGTTCTGTATGATCAGCACCGGCCTGATTCCGCCCTGCTCTGATCCGACTACAGGACTCAGGTCTGCATAGTAAATATCTCCGCGTCTGATTACCAATTCCATTCACTCTCCGATTTCACACTATTGAAGAACCGCATATCTCCTACATAACGTTCCTGTCTCTGATATGCTGTATACTTCAGTATTCCCTGTTTCATCGGATGTATTCAACAGAATCTTCCTCAATTATTCTATTCTTTTCCCGTCCTTCTCATAGATGCGGGGGATTCTCTTGCCAAGACAGCAGACGAATTCATAGTTGAATCTGCCGCTTAAATCAGCAAGTTCTTCAACCGTGATCCTGTCGTCGCCGTCCTCCCCGATCAACACGGCCTGATCCATGAATTTTGTCTCCGGAATGTCCGTGACATCTACCATGAACTGATCCATGCAGACTCTTCCGAGAATCCGCGCGCGCTTTCCGTGGATGAGTACGGAACCTTTGTTGGACAGTGATCTCGGATAACCATCTCCATAACCGACCGGAATCGTTGCAATCCGCATTTTCTTCGGGGTTACGAACGTTCCGCCGTAACTGATGGCAGTACCCGGCTCTGCCTCTTTTACATAAGTCACATGGCTTACGAGGGAGAGTGCCGGTTTCAGATCAACCGCGCTCTTATCCACTTCGTCTGACGGATACATGCCATAGGTTGATATTCCCGCCCTTGCCAGATCGTGTTTCATGTCAGGGAAATCTATAATTCCGGCGCTGTTGTCGCAGTCATAGTATCGGATTGCGACTCCTCTCTGCTCTACCTGTTCTTTCATCCACATGAATTTCTTATGCTGAGCGAATGTATAAGTCTTATCCTTCTCATCCGCTTTGGCGAAATGCGTGAACATGCCTTCCATCTCCACATTGGGAAGAGTGCCGATCCTTGCGATCGCGTCTGCGCTCTCTTCACATACCGGGAAACCGATCCGTCCCATTCCGGTATCTATCTTAATGTGAAAACAGACCTGTTTCTGCTGTCTGACCGCTTCCCGGGACATCTCTTCCGCCATCTCTTCTGTATAGACAGTGGGACGTATCTCATTTTCAATCATCTCCGGGTACTGATCCGGGAACACACATCCAAGCACAAGAACCGGTTTCCGGATCCCGTTTTCCCGCAGGGCGATTCCTTCCTCCAGACACGCAACCGCATAGCCCCACACATAGGAACAGCTCTCAAACATCTTCGCGATCGGAACCGCGCCGTGGCCGTATCCGTCCGTTTTGATGACCGCGATGAGCCGAGCCCCCTCTCCGATCCTTTTTTTCATCTGTTCCATGTTATAAGATATTGCATCAAGATCTATTTTTGCATATACACGATTATGCTGTTTCATTTCTTCTCTCCTGTATTCTACTGGTAAATTTACTGTACCCGCATTTTCGTCCGGGCTTTCGCTTTGATTTTACCTTCCTGCTCTGTTTCAGATTCCAGCCAGACAGTGTTCAATCCCACCGATCAGATCACGCGCCTGAAGGCTGTAAGCGCCCTTTCTGTCTCTGCCATCATCTCCGCCGCAGGCATGAAGAAGCACACCTGTGCAGGCGCTCTTAAAAGGCGCTGATCCCTGTGCCGCAAGCCCTGTGATCGTCCCCGCAAGTACATCGCCGGATCCTGCCTTCGCCATGGCGCTGTTGCCCGCCAGATTCAAAAATGGCTGCCGCCCTTTTGCCGCCACAACCGTCCGGCTGTCCTTCAGGGCGCAGATCACCGGATATTCTTCCGTGAACTTCCTCACGATCTCCATCCGTCTCTCCTGAATCGCCGGAACGCTCTCTTTTGTCAGCCGGGACATCTCAAGCATATGCGGGGTCAGGATTACCGGGGCATCCGCTCGTCCGAGCAGATCCATATGTCCGGCAAGCAGGTTCAGCCCGTCTGCATCGATCACACAGGGAACGTTCGCTTTCTCCAGCGTATGGATCAGCAGCTGTTCCGAGAGACGGCTCTGTCCCAGTCCGCATCCGATGCAGACGACATCCGCCCATGCAAGAAGTTTATCCAGCCGCTCTTCCTCATATTCCTGGTAGCAGGATATGATTGCTTCGGGAAGCAGCTCCTGAAGCACGGTCCGGTTATTCTCCGAAGTGTAGATCTGCACCAGACCTGCGCCCACTGCATAGGCAGCTCTTGCCGACAGGTAAGCCGCGCCCGCCATGCCGCTGCTGCCCGTGATCATCAGAACCTTCCCGTAGCTTCCCTTATGGGAGTTCGCCTTCCGGCGGGGAAGAAGCACCGGCAGATCCTCCCTGTCATACGTCATGCAGACAGACGGATCCTCTTTAAAAATATCTGTGGATATGCCGATCGGTGCAGCGACCGTCTCCCCGGCATACTCTTTCCCCGGGTAGAGCTCGCATCCGATCTTTACGCATGCCATGGACACGGTCAGATCCGCCCTGAACGCGATGCCCAGCACTCTCCCGGTCTCCGAACAGATTCCGGAAGGAATGTCCACCGCTGTCTTCGCACAGTTCTGTTCGTTCATCCAGCGAATGATCTCCGCATATCTTCCGGATATCTCTCTGCTCAGACCGACTCCGAACACAGCATCTATTATAACAGTATATTCTTTTTTCGGAATTTCAGTGACAACAGGGATCCCCATATTTTCCACAATCTTTTTCTGTACGGCGCACTCTTCGCTCAGAGATGATTCCCGCCCGGCGAAAAGGACCTCTGGCATCCACCCTTCCTCCTGGATCAGGCGCGCTATGGCGAATCCGTCTCCGCCGTTGTTCCCGCTCCCGCAGACAATCAGGGGTTTGGAAATATCTGTTTTTCTCTCCTTCATGTTCTGTACAACAGCGAGTGCCGCCCGTTCCATCAGAACAAGGGATGGAACGCCCAGTGTATGAATCGTATAAGAATCCGCTGATTTCATCTGTTCTCCATTCGGCAAATATCGCAATGTTTTCACCATCCTTCAAACATTCCCGTTGGCCGGAGATATCTCTCCGCCCGCAATTTTACTATGCTCGCAACATACCCCGCAGATTAGCTGCGGGGTATCCTTCTTCTTTATGCTCCTATTTCTTACGCCCTTCTTCTCTCTGGCTGATATTGTAGGATAACTGCATCAGGCTGTCCGAGAGATGCACGCTCTCCACGATCACATCTTTGGGCAGGTTCAGATCCGTGTGGGCGAAGTTCCAGATCGCTTTTATCCCGTTCTCCACCAGAACGTCCGCCACTTCGATCGCCTTTGATTTCGGGAGCGTAAGCGCTGCGATCTCAATCTCATTATTCTGCAGGAAGTCCACAAGCTCATCCATCATACGCACTTCAATTCCCCGGATGGACACTCCTTCCAGACGCGGGTTCACATCAAACAGGCTCTTCAGTACAAATCCGCTCCGCTCAAAAGAAGCGTAATTCGCAAGCGCCTGTCCCAGGTTGCCGGCTCCGATAATAATAAAGTTATGGGTCTTGTTCAATCCGAGAATCTTCCCGATCTCCGTATAGAGATATTTTACATTATACCCATATCCCTGCTGGCCGAATCCGCCGAAATTATTCAGGTCCTGCCTGATCTGAGATGCGGTTACATGCATCTTCTTGCTCAGATCATTGGACGAGATCCTCTCAACTCCTTCCTCCAAAAGATCACCGAGATAACGATAATATCTTGGCAGCCTCGAAATAACAGCACGGGATATTTTTCTATGTTCCACTCTTTCTCACCTTCCGTCGCAATCTATTCCTCCAGTCACATAATAAAGCTGTCTTGGGTGGAATTAATCATTTTGCGTCTTTTTTTACTATGTTTTATTATATAAAATTGTCAATATTATGTCAATTTTTACTTTTTATTGTATTTTCCCTTTTTTCCGTTATAATGGTAATCTGAGAGGAGGAGTGCCATGATACTCGCATGTCACAACATAGATAAATCGTTTGGCGAACGCGTCATTGTAAAAGACGGTTCGTTTCACATTGAAGAACGCGAAAAAGCTGCGCTTGTAGGCATCAACGGCGCCGGCAAATCAACAATACTCAAAATGATCATGCAGGAGGAGCCCCTGGACGGAGGCGAAGTCGTCCTCGCCCGCGGCAGGACGATCGGATATCTTGCCCAGCACCAGAACCTGCTGCCCGGCGGAACCATCTACGAAGAACTGCGCTCAGCAAAAGCCGATATCATAAATATGGAACAAAGACTCCGCTCCATTGAAGCGGAACTGAAATCATTATCCGGAGACGCCCTCGCGGAACGTCTCGAGACGTACAACCGCCTTCAGTCAGAATTCGAGGCAAGAAACGGATATGCCTGTGAGAGCGAAATCACCGGCGTGCTGAAGGGACTTGGATTTACAGAGGACGAATTCTCCAAAAAGACAGATACTCTGTCTGGCGGGCAGAAAACCCGTGTCTCACTCGGAAAGCTTCTCCTGACCGACCCGGACATCCTTCTGCTTGACGAGCCCACCAATCACCTGGACCTGAATTCCATCGCCTGGCTTGAAAACTATCTGATCAACTATCCCGGCGCTGTATTCATCGTATCCCATGACCGGTATTTCCTGAACCGCGTGGTGACTAAGGTAGTGGAGATCGAAAACGGAGAAGTCCGGATGTACTCGGGAAATTACACTGCCTACTCGGAGAAAAAACGCCAGATCCGCGACGCCCGCATCAAGGAATATCTCAACCAGCAGCGGGAAATCAAGCATCAGCAGGCTGTGATTGAGAAGCTCCGTTCCTTCAACAGGGAGAAATCCATCAAACGTGCTGAAAGCCGGGAGAAAATGCTGGAGAAAATCACGCCCATCGAAAAGCCGGTTGAAACCACAACCGAGATGCACCTTACGCTGGAACCTTCGTTCATCAGCGGAAACGATGTGCTGTCCGTGGAAGGCCTTTCCAAACAGTTCGACAGCCAGATTCTGTTCCAGGATGTCAGTTTTGAGATCAAGCGTGGAGAACACGTAGCAGTGATCGGCGATAACGGAACCGGCAAGACCACGCTTCTTAAAATCCTGAACCAGGTTCAGGAGGCTGACTCAGGATCCTTTACACTCGGAGCAAAAGTAAAGATCGGTTACTATGATCAGGAACACCATGTGCTCCACGATGATAAGACGATCTTCGAAGAGATATCCGACGACTATCCGACCCTGACCAACACACAGATCCGCAACACACTCGCGGCCTTCCAGTTTACCGGAGACGAAGTGTTCAAGGAGATCCGTTCCTTAAGCGGCGGGGAAAAGGGACGTGTCTCGCTTGCAAAGCTCATGCTCTCAGAGGCGAACTTCCTGATCCTGGATGAGCCAACCAACCACCTGGATATTGCGTCAAAAGAGATCCTTGAGGAAGCGCTCAACAACTACAGCGGCACGGTGCTCTATGTCTCCCATGACCGTTACTTCATCAACCGGACCGCTACCCGGATCCTCGAGCTGGTCAACCGGACTTTTGTAAACTATATCGGGAACTATGATTATTATCTTGAGAAGAAAGAAGAGCTGACCCGCGCCTATGCCTCAGGGATCGCTTCCGCTGCAGGAAACGCTTCTTCCGCTGGCGGAAACTCCTCTTCCGCTGCCTCCGGTTCTGCTTCCTCTGCTGCCGGGGCACAGGCTTCCGGAGCTGCACAGGCTTCCGGCTCTGCTCCCTCCGAGGGGAAACTGAGCTGGCAGGAGCAGAAAGAGCTCCAGGCAAAAGAAAGGAAACGGAAAAACGACCTGAAAAAGACCGAAGAAGAAATCAGCCGCCTGGAAGAGCGGAATGCTCAGATTGACCATGAGATGACACTGGAGGAAGTCTATTCCAACTCTGTCAAATGCCAGGAACTGGCGCTTGAACATGATGCCAATACAAAACGTCTGGAAGAACTCTATGAAGCATGGGAAGAGCTGGCGGAATAGAGCGCTTACATTCTGCAAAGCTGAAAAAGGCAGACGCCGTGCAATGCATGGACATCTGCCTTTTCTTTATCTTCTCTTTGACTTTTCGCCGACTCTTCGTCTCTCTGACTCTTTGTCTGTCTGTTTCCTATCTCTTGTTTCCCATACAGAAGACAGCCACAACTCCCGGGCCTGTATGGCTTCCGATTACGGTTCCGATATTATTGATCAGAATATTGTCGATTCCCATCTTCTCGCGCACCAGTTTTGCCACATACTCGGCGTCCTCGATGCAGTCGCCATGGGTGATCATGATAATGTCATTGTCCCAGCCTTTTGACTGCTCTACCGCCATATTGACGATCTTATTCAGAGACTTCTTCCGTCCTCTTTCTTTTCCGATTACCTGAAGGCTTCCTGCATCGTCCATATGTATGATCGGTTTGATCTGAACCAGTGTTCCGAGAACAGCGGTTGTCTTGGAAATACGTCCGCCTCTCTGAAGGTGATTCAGGTCGTCGACCGTCACGTTGTGGCAGATGTGGAGCTTGTTCTCCTCTACCCACTGTGCCACTTCATCGATAGTCATTCCCTCTGCCTTTTTCTGAAGCGCTTTGTAGAGAAGAAGTCCTTCTCCAAGGCAGGCGCAAAGCGTATCGATTACGATCACCTTTACTCCCGGGTATTTCTCCTCGATCATCTCTCCTGCGATGCGCATACTGTTCAGCGTACCGCTTAACGCGGATGAGAATCCCAGGTGAAGAATGTCCTTGCCTTCTTTTGCGTATGGCTCAAACAGCGCCGCAGCTTCTTCCGGGTTCACCTGTGAAGTAACGGACATCTTCCCTTCTCTTAATTTATTAAAAAATTCTTTTGCGGACAGACCTTCCATATCCGTATAGGTCTGTCCGTCAATCGTATATCGCAGCGGAATTACTGGAACATTTCTTTCTTCCAGCCATTCTTTCGGCAGATCAACTGTACTGTTCACGGTAATTATAAAATCTTTCATCCTGATTTCCTCCCTGAATCACTTTTTGCCCTGTCCATTAACTGAACATACCTATCATAACATTTTTTTGCTTAATAGGCAAAAGGTTTCGTCTGCCTGTAAAGCCGCCGCGGCTCCCACCGGAGGAAAATCCACTGTCAAATCAATTCAGTTTCACGTTCATATAGTTTCTGCCGGACAGCGTTTTGTTAAACACAAGGAAGCATACTACAAGGATACTGCCTGCAATAAAGCCATACAAATCAAAGCACGCGGTCAGAATCAGAAGCATAAGCCGCATGAATTTCAGCGCATAGCCAAGTTCAAAATTCGGCTGGGTATAATTTGCCACTGCCACAAACGCCATATAGAGCATGACTTCCGAGTTAAACCAGCCGGACTGCACAGAGAACTCGCCCATGACAATACCGGCGATCACACTCAGGGGCGTACTGAGCATGGTCGGCGTATTCATCGCCGCGAGACGCAGACCGTCAATCGAAAGCTCCAGTATCAGGAACTGAAAGACAAGCGGAATATTAACCGTGTCCCGCACGGCTACGAATGCAAACGCGTCAGGCAGCCATTCTAGATTCTGCATAAAGAGAAGATAAAGCGGAGTGAAAAATACAGTTGCTATAGTGATCAGTGTACGCGTTATCTTCAAATACATTCCGGTCATTGTCGGGAAATAATAGTCATTTGCTTCCTCAATCATATCCAGTATGGAAGTGGGCAGGATCATTGCCGATGGAGAATTGTCAACCAGTATGACAACTTTTCCTTCCAGCAGACAGGCTGCCGCCGTATCCGGACGCTCCGTGTACTTGAACTTCGGAAATGGATTGAACCATTTCCGCTTGAACAGCGCCTCCGCCAGGCTCTGCTGGTTCATCCTGAGGTCGCCAAGCTGCAGATTCTCGAGCCGGTTTTTCAGATTATTCAGCAGTTCCATATCCACCCGGTCGCTCATATAGCAGATCGCGATATCGGTGCGTGATGACTGCCCTGCTTCTGTCATCTCCATCACAAGATGGGTATCGCGGATCCTGCGCCGCATAAGCGCTGTATTAAATACAATTGTCTCCACAAAACCATCCCTGGAGCCGCGCAGTGAGCGGTCCTTGTCCGGCTCATCAACGCTCCGCGCAGGATAGGTGCGGCAGTCAAGAATAATGCACTCGCTGTAGCCGTCAATAAAAAGACACGCCGGGCCGGAGAGGACATTGCGGATCACCTGGTCAAACTCATCCGTGATATCCACCTCCACGTACGGAACCTGTTTCCGGATGAAACCTTCCGCGTCATCCGGCATATCTTCCTCTGTAACAGAAAGAAAGGAATCCATGATCTTCAACATCACTTCATCTTTTATGAATCCGTCGATGTAATAGAACACAGATGCCTTTCCGCCAATCACCATGTCCCGCCGGATAATGTCAAAACTTTCCTTAACCGGCAGAATCTCATTCATATATCTGATATTTTCCTCAAACGAAGCACTGAGCTTCCTGCTGCTTTTATCCACCATAGATCTCTTCTCTCCTTCTGCTTTCGGAGCCTGTCTCCGCGCCCTCTCATTCTGATGGACGGCTGCATATTCTGTCTATGGTGTTAGACTGCCCGGATTTCTCCGGATTATACATTTATCTCATCCATTGTATTCCTGCAATATCAGCGCGGCATTCCGCGATATCACCGCTGCATTCTGCTGAATCACTGCTGTATTCCGGCGGAAGTATCGAGATATCCCGCGCGTTCCATTTTTTCGATCACCTGCGCCTGGCGCTCCCGGGCAAGCTCCGGACTAGCCACCGGATTATAATTCGTCGGTGCATTTGGAACGCCTGCCAGAATCGTGCACTCGTCAAAATTCATATCATACGGCACTTTCCCGAAATATCCCTGCGCCGCATCGTAAACACAGTAATATCCGTTCCCGAAGAAAATCGAATTTACATACAGTTCGAATATCTTGTCTTTGTCAAGTACGGATTCTATTTTAAATGCCATGAACATCTCTGCGATTTTCCGTACGATCTTCTTATCCTGTGTGAAATACTGGTTCTTGGCAAGCTGCTGGGTGATCGTGCTTCCGCCCTCCACATAGGCGCCTGCCCGGATATCGTTTACAAAAGCCCTCCCGATGGCGATCGGATCGATCCCCGGATGGCTGTAGAAACGCTTGTCTTCCACTGCAAGCACTGCGTCGATATACGTCTCCGGGAGCTGGTCAATCGTGGTATAATTCTCAATGGACTCAATCTCGTACGCCATCTCTTCCACGCTTTTCTGGTCAAGCGCCTCACGATAATCCATATATCCCTTTACGCACAGGATTCCCGATGCAATTACAATACAGAGAAAAAGGAAAGAACACAGTCTCTTAATCCATTTCATACAATATGTAATCTCCTTTCATACATACAGTATACCGGACAAATCTGTGTTCTTCCATCATAATTCCTTACGTTTTTCTTAATTTCCTTACATTTTTGTAAGTTTCGACATTTGCTGAAATTACTTTGTCGTGCTGCCGAATCCCCCGTTCCGGATTTCCGTTGCATCGTCATCCAGAGTAATCCCGTATTCCACGAAAATTCCCTGCATAAATCCTTCGCCCTCGCCAAGTTCAACCGTCTTTCCTTCATTTGTATCATTGGTCATTTTGCAGAAAATATGCCCTTCATTATCAGATGCATAATAATCGCTGTCAATGATTCCAACTGTATTGTTAAGCTGCAGCCTGTATTTAAATCCCAGTCCGCTTCTCGGATAACATTTGAGGACCCACTCAGGCTCCATCCAGACACGGATTCCGGTGGGGATCTTCACCGTCTCACCCGGCGCAAGCTTTATGTCCGCAGGCGCGAAAAAATCATATCCCGCGCTGCCCGCAGTTGCCCGTCTGGGCAGACGGATCTTCTCGTAGGCTGCTTTTATCTCCTCTTCACCGGATGCTCCGAAGCAGTCTGTCCATCCTTCCTTAAACTGCTCATAGCTTACTTTTTCAAATTTCGCAATTCTTTTCATCTGAGTCCTCCCTATTTTACGCCTGCGCCCAGATCATATCTCCGCTGATATCTTCCAGCGTGTAAGCGCCGCACATCTTCATGGTGTCGGTAAGCTCTGCTGCCAGCTTATTTACATATGCCCTCACACCATCCTCTGCTCCGCCGTATACTGCTGTCACAAACGGACGGGCAATCAGCACTGCGTCCGCGCCGAGAGCCAGCGCCTTAAACACATCTACACCAGTACGGATGCCGCCGTCCACGAACACTTTCATCTGTCCGCCCACTGCCTTTACAATTGAAGGCAGAACCTCAGCGGATGCCGGACACTGGTCAAGCACACGTCCCCCGTGGTTCGAGACAATAATTCCCTGCACTCCGGCTTCCATTGCCTTCAGCGCTCCTTTCGGAGTCATAACTCCCTTTAAGATAAACGGGATCTCCGCCATCTTCACAATCTCTTTCAGCTCATCCACAGACTTGCTCCCTGCAGGCGGATTCAGGTTCTGAAGGAATGGCAGTCCCGCAGCATCGATATCCATGGCAACCGCGAATGCCCCGGATTTTTTGACCAGTTCCATCTTCTCCCGGATCGTATCCAGATCCCACGGCTTCACCGTTGGAATACCCATTCCGCCCAGTCCGCGGATCGCTGCTGTCGCCTCGATCATGACATTATAGTCTGTTCCATCCCCGGTAAATGCTGCAATTCCGTTGTCCGCGCATCCTTTCAGGAGGATCTCATTATACTGCTGGTCCGTGTATTTCTCCCCATAGTGCAGTTTCACCGCGCCAACCGGACCTGCGAAAAACGGATAGGAAAATCTCTTTCCGAACAGTTCCACCTCTGTGTTCAATTCCTTCTGCTCACAGATTGTATCCATATTGATGCGTATTTCCTGCCATTTCCGGTAGTTTCTCATGGCAAGATCGCCGATCCCCTTTGCCCCCGGTCCCGGCATTGTATTTCCACATGCTGCTCCGTTGCACACTGGACACGCCTTACAGTATGGTCCGATATTTCCGCGTGCGTTTTTAATCACTTCCTGGTAATCCATATGTATATCCTCGCTCTTCTGATTTATTTCTGATTTATTCAGGCAAACATGCCGGACTCTTCCAGCACCTTCAGTATCTTTTCAATCGTATCCGTTCCAACAACAAGCGCCATGCGCACATATCCCTCTCCGTTAGAACCGAATGCGCTTCCCGGCGTGACGATCACCCCTGTCTTCTCCATCAGCTTCATACAGAAATCCGCTGATGAGTCGTATCCTTCCGGTATCTTCGCCCACACAAACATAGTGCCCTGACTGTCCGGAACATTCCATCCGATCCTGCGCAGTCCGCCGCACAATGCGCGGTTTCTCCTGCCGTACTCCTCACGCTGGCGTTCGATAAAATCATCCGGTCCTTTCATCGCCGCAATAGCCGCATACTGCACCGGATAGAAAATGCCGTAGTCGATCTGGGAACGGAGAAGCCGGAACCTGCTTATAATATCCTTATTTCCCACAACAAAGGAAATCCGCGCCCCGGTCAGATTATAGGACTTGGAGAGGGAATAAAACTCCACTCCCACCTCTTTTGCTCCCTCGTAGGAAAGGAAGGATTTCCCCGGGCGGTCCGTAAACGTAATGTCCGAGTATGCATTATCATGAAGAATTACGATATCATGCTCTCTGGCGAACTCGATCAGCCTTACATAAAAATCATCCGGCGCACAGACACATACCGGATTCAGCGGGTAAGACACAATCATATACTTCGTCTTCGCAAGTGTCTCTTCCGGGATGCTGTCCAGATCCGGAAGGTAGCCGTTCTCTTCTTTGATCTCATAGCAGCGGACGTCCGCCCTTGCCATAATCCCGCTCATCTCAAACATCGGATATCCCGGATTCGGCACAAGAATCACATCGCCCGGATCACAGAAGATCATGCCGATATGTGCCATCGCCTCCTGGGAACCATATACGGACATGATCTCATCCGTCTCCAGGTGTACGCCGAAACGTTTCTCATAACGGTACTGCACCGCCTCCAGAAGTTCCGGAAGATCCGCCAGAGAATACTTATAGTTCTCTGCCTTTCCGCAGGCTTCCTGCATGGCTTTCATCACATGGGGCGCCGGTTCGAAATCCGGCGTTCCCACGGACAGGTTATACACTTTGCGTCCCTGCTGAAGCAGCTCCTCCTTCTTCTCATTTAAAGCGCCGAATATTCCGGGCTTAAAATCATTGATCATTTTTGAAAAATGATGGTTATCCAATTTCTTCTCCTCCTCGTACATTGATGCCCTAAGTAAATATAATTTTGATATCAGACAAGAGGTCCTTGCCACGTTTGAATCTCAATTAACTTACGCCATTTTATTTATTACCTTACGCCATTTTACGCCATTTTGGTAAGAAATTATAAGAAATTATGTAATACTTTGTTTCCGGTAAAATTCCCTAAAAACCGCTAAATTACGGCGTTCCGTAGAGGTCATACGGGGTCTCCTGATATACATAGTAATTCACCCAGTTCGTATACAGGTTGTTCGCATGGGATCTCCATGTGAGCACCGGTTTATTCTCCGGGTCATCGTCCGGATAATAGTTCTCCGGGATCTGCGGATTCAGTCCCCTTCCCATATCTCTCTTATACTCGGAATCAAGCGTCATCCGGTCATATTCCGGGTGCCCCATTACAAAGATCTGCCTTCCTCCTTCTGCCATGCATAAGAACACACCTGCCTGTCTCGAATCAGCGAGGATGGTGATTCTGTCATCTTTTTCCAGTAGTTCCTGGGGTACTTCCGTGTGCCGTGAATGCGGCGCCATGAATATATCGTCAAACCCTCTCACCAGCGGTATTTTTCTGTTTCTCACACGATGTCTGTACACACCGGAGAGCTTTTTCGGAAGCTCAGTCTTATTGATGCCGTAATGATAATAGATCCCGGCCTGCGCTCCCCAGCACAGATGAAGCGTTGACGTGACATTCGTCTTGGTCCACTCCATGATCTTCTTAAGCTCCTCCCAGTAATCCACTTCCTCAAAAGGCATCTGTTCCACCGGCGCGCCTGTGATAATAAATCCATCGTATCTCTTATCTCTGATGCTCTCAAATGGCTCGTAAAACTTATAAATATGGCTTGTAGACGTATTCTTCGACACATGGCTTGTCATACGCACAAAAGTCACATCTACCTGAATCGGCGTGTTGGACAGTGATCTTAAGATCTGAAGCTCCGTGTCCTCTTTCAGGGGCATCAGGTTCAGAAGCCCGATGCTCAGCGGACGGATATCCTGATGCGCTGCGCGGTATTCGTCCATAACAAATATATTTTCCTGTTCCAGTATCTCCTTTACCGGAAGATCATTTTGTACTCGAATCGGCATGTTTCTTCTTTCCTTCCTCTCTCAATATATTTTTCTCCGCACGGACATAAGTTCCGTCCGCCTCCACGTAACTGAATTCATCATAGGAATCCGTATCCGTCGGGAGTTTCTTCTTTTCCAGTTTGTTGTCGATCAGCATTCCGACAATATAATAGATCACGGCAAATGTAGGCACCCCGAGAATCATCCCCGGCACACCGAAAAGTCCGCCGCCAATCAGGATGGAAAATACAACCCAGAACGCTGAAAGCCCTGTGGAATCGCCCAGGATCTTCGGTCCCAGTACATTACCGTCAAACTGCTGCAATGCAATAATAAATATAATAAAATAGATTCCCATCCGCGGATCTGCCAGCAGAATCAGAATCGCACTTGGGATCGCGCCGATATAAGGACCGAAAAACGGAATCACATTCGTCACGCCCACAACAACGCTGACCAGCATCGTATACGGCATATCCAGAATCGACAGTCCGATAAAACAGAGCACCCCGATAATGGCAGAATCAATAATCTTCCCTATGATAAACCCGCCGAATATCTCGTTGCTCTTAATTGTAAGATGGAGGACCATATTCGCGCTCGACGGCTTAAAGAGCGCATAGGTTATCTTCTTGCACTGCCGGGAGAACTTCTCCTTGCTGAACAGCACATAGGCAGACACAATCAGTCCGATCAGGACATTCATGATCTCTGTCAGGACATTGATCACCCCGACCGTAAAACCGGACATCAGATCATTGATTCTCGCCATCAGATCAGTCCTCATCCAGTTCTGAAGGAAATCCGTCACCTCTGTCATAATCGCTTCTGCCATCTGCCCCAGCGTTGAATCATGGGTATTCATCTCTCTGAACACGGACACGAAATTATTCATCTGGCTTGGCACGTTCAGGATCATATCCCGGATGCTCCTGTACAGTTCCGGAATCATCATATTCAAAAGCGCCACTACCACGGCCAGCAAAAACACAATTGAAACAAAGATCCCCACAGACCTTGACAACTGTTCCTTTTTCTTAAAATTCGGAAAACGCTTATCAAGAAACGGCATAAGCCGTTTATCAACATTCTTTACAATCGGATTCAGCAGATACGCGATCGCCAGACCATAGATGACCGGTTTTGCAGCGGCGATGAACATCCCCACAATTCCGGAGACCTGATCTACTCGCAGAAGCAGGAAGTACAGGAAAATGCAGGCTGCCACTGCAAGAAAAATGGCAATGCTCCTGCCAAACTGCTGTTTTACCCAGGAAGTCCTGTTCTTCCCGAATACCGGCTGATTTATGTAATAGCCGCTCCGTCTGCGCGGCTCTTCTTCTCTGTTCTCTTCCGTTCTGGTTTCTTCTTTTTCATCTTCCATCCGCAACTTTTCCTTTCCCTAACTTTCACTCTGCCCGCTGTCCGGGAAAATGCATATAGATTGATTATACCTCTTTCCCTTCCCCTGTGCAATACGCACCTCAGCTATTTAGTGCAACAGCTATTTAGTTGATCAGGTTCGCTGACTTTTGAGACGATATTTCCGAAAACAGGGGAGCATTTTAAGACGTATTCTGCTGAGGCTGAGGGTATGGGCAGGGTTCCGCTCCAGGGCCTAAGTGAATCTAAGAAGTTCTGGGCATGGACTAAATGCAAGGACAGACGGCGAGCAACTCGCTTTGCTCAAACAATCTCGCCGTCTGTCCTAACGTCCATGTCCGGAACTTCAAGATTCACTAAGACCCTTCCGAAGTCACCCTGCCCACACCCTCAGCCTCAGCAGAAAGTTTTTCGAAATGGGGGCTGTTTTCTGCTTTATCGGCTGGGAAAGTCATCGAATAATCAACTATGAAAAACAAAGGCGCGGCAGGAAAGCCTTACGA
>DXGZ01000089.1 GCA_019113645.1 Candidatus Mediterraneibacter vanvlietii
CTAAACTATCTTTTCAATTCCCCCGATTGTTATACATAATAGAAAGAAACGTTTCTATCTGATCAGGCGGGAAAGGAGACCTATGTGGATGCGGATTTTCTGTTAATCAAAAGAATAAAGCAGGGGGATGAGGACGCCTTTGACGTGTTCATCCGCAGGTATTACGGGGATATTCTCAGATACTGTGCTTACCGCTGCGCGGATACGGGATGCGCGGAAGATCTGACACAGGAGACCTTTGTCCGCTTTTTTGAAAAACTGTCTGATTACCGGCATATGGGAAAGGCGAAGAACTATCTCTACAAGATTGCGGGCAGCCTCTTTATCCTGTCCCTTGCCATGCTCATTTCCGCGAAAACAAGATCAGCTGTCCTGGCGGTGACCATGCCATTTATCGTTCTGTTTATCCCGTCTTTCTTAAGTGGGGTGAATGCGCTGAACAAAGTGCTGGGGCTGCTTCCGGATCAGCTGCTGCAGATCAGTTCCGTGATCAATCAGTTCAATCTGTATGAGCTGGGAGGGCAGGTGGTCGGGTCGGTTCCGATTCTGATGGTGCTGTATTCCTGCCTTTGTGTTATAATGATCCCGTGGACTTACCGGATCTTTCACAGAATCTCAGAGCGGTAAGATCGGCTTTGAAAGGAAAAGGTGCGGCAGGAGACTCATGGAAAACAGCCGAAAACCATATACTAAGAGCAGATGGGCTGATTTGTTTCCAGGAATACAGCAGAATCACAGCGGAAAGAAGGAACGTACATGCGTCAGAAAATGTATTCAAAGGATATCATACTGGTTCTTGCGGCCACCTTTTTCTATATGTCCAGCCCTATGCTGGCAACGCCTCTGATTACGGGATTTTCAGAGAGCATCGGCGCTACGGCGGCGGTCATGGGATTTATCGGCGGCCTGATGAATCTGGTGTCGCTGGTCTGCCGGCCGCTGGCGGGGAATCTGGCGGATAAGATCAGCAAATATAAACTTTCCTTTATCGGCGCGATCTTCATGACCGCTGCCTGCGTGGGGTATGTGTTTGCTCCAAACGAGGCGGTTCTTGTCATCTTGCGGATTGTCAACGGGTTCGGATTCGCCTGCTGCTCCGTGTGCATGTCCACCTGGATGTCCAACATGCTGCCAAAGGAAAAGGTGGGATCTGGTATGGGAGTGTACGGGACCATGAATGCGCTGGGCATGGCGGTGGCGCCGGCCATCGGGGTCAGCGTCTACCAGAAGTCCGGCTACCGGGCGGCGTTTGTCATTGCCCTTGTGTTCTCCATTGCAATCATGGTGACGATTCAGTTTATCGGAGACCGTGGAGAGCCGATGAAGCAGGAGAACACAGAAGGCGGGGAGAAGAAGCGCCTGCAGCTGATTGACGCGCGGGTGATCCCGATTTCCTTTATTATTATGCTGTTTGCCATTCCCTACTGCGCTACCCAGTCTTTTCTTGTGACTTATGCGGAAGTGAGGGAACTGGATGTGGCGGTCAGCATGTTATTCCCTTTTTACGAGGTGGTCCTGATTGTACTGCGGCTGTCTCTGCGGAATCTGTTTGATAAACTTCCTTTTCGCGTGTTTCTTGCGGCCGGCTGTGCCAGCGAACTGACAGCCATTCTTCTTCTGACCGTAATGAAAAATAATGTGGTGATGTTCCTTGCCGCGGCCTTCCTTGCGGGAGGATACGGGATCATGAGCTCGGCGTGCCAGTCCACGGCGATTCTTCTGGCGGGAAAGGGGAAAAGAGGGCTCGCCAACAGTACGTATTATATCGGCCTGGATCTGGGGATGACACTGGGTCCCATGATCGGCGGAGCACTGTACGGCGGCCTGGATATTCGGCTGTTCTATCCGGTGCTGATGATCACCATGCCGCTGGCTGCGGCGGTGGAAGCGGTAGCGGGATTCAGACGGAAGAAGGCTTGACTTTTTGCCTGCGCGGGATTATATTATATAGTGTGTTTTTCAAGAAACAGGGCGTAGCTCCTGTTGTCAGTTGTATGGCACACAATCCGTACAGGATGCACTGTAACATGTTCAGGGCTTGTACTGGTTTCGACAGGGATCTTGAAGATGGAGAAGCTATCCGCAGGCTGATGCGTCAAATCGCAAATTTAAAATTAAACGCTAACGATAATTACGAATTAGCTGCAGCCTAATTGCTGCATGTCGGTCCTGACGCACTCACACATCGGGAGCCCGGCATCAAACATGTGAGAAACGATGACGGCAAAGCTTTGAGCCGTCAGGCGTATTATGAAGCTACTGAACCCGCAAGGATGTCTGTTTCCGTGCGGCAGAGGGAATGAAAAAGAACAGACTATGATAGTAGAAGTACATGGGATAGGTTTTTGGACGCGGGTTCGATTCCCGCCAGGTCCATCAGCGGTTGTGATACCGCTTCAGACAGGGACGGAAACATAGCTCAGCTGGGAGAGCGCTCGCCTGACTAGCGGGAGGTCATGGGTTCGAGCCCCGTTGTTTCCATAGGGAAGCCGTATGGACCGGCTTCCTGAATTACATATAATTTTAAACAGGGGGTATTAGCGCAGCTGGGAGCGCGCCACATTCGCATTGTGGAGGCCACGGGTTCGAATCCCGTATACTCCAGTTAAAATCCTGTAAATACAGGATTTTTTTTATTACGAAAAAGTGGCGTTATACAAAAATTTAACAAACCCCTATCCACATATACTGGATTTTTTGCAGTGGATATGGGATAATATATAATCAGGAATATGCAACAGAAAAGAGGAGTTAATATGCCTACAACATACGCACATTACAAGTTTGGGAAAGAAGTACTGGGTGCGCTCCCGCGTCCGCTTCAGAACGCGGTGGAGAATAACCGGGAATTGTTTGATATCGGAGTGCACGGACCGGATATTCTTTTTTACTATAATCCGATCCGGAAAAATCCGGTCAGCGGGCAGGGATATGAGCTGCATGACAAGATGGCGGATGAATTTTTCCGCAACGCGATTGAGGTGATCGGGCAGGCGGAAAATCCGGCGGCCGCCAGAGCTTACATATATGGTTTCATCTGCCACTTTGCGCTTGACAGCGAGTGTCATCCGTACATTGAGAAGATGATAAAGACAAGCGGGATTTCACACTCGGAGATTGAGATGGAGTTCGACCGGCTTCTTCTGAAGGAGGACTACATTAATCCGGTACGGTATCTTGGAACAAAGCATATCAATCCGAGCCTGGAGAATGCCGCGGTGATCGCGCCTTTTTTCAGTGAGCTCACTGCGGAAACTGTTGAAAAGTCATTAAAATCCATGATCTTTTACCATAAGCTTCTTCTGGCGCCGGGGCATCTGAAACGCCGTATTCTGTTCGGCGGGATGAAAGTGGCAGGTCAGTATGATTCCATGCATGGAATGGTGATGAGCCTGGAGCCGAATCCGGCGTGCAGGGAGTACTGTCAGATTTTGAAACGGCTTTATGCCGGGGCAGTTCCGCTGGCGGCAAGTCTGATCATACGGTATCAGAAGGCCCTGTTTGACGGGGCGGAACTTCCGGGACGGTTCCATGAGACGTTTGGAGAAGGGGAACACTGGGAAGATCTTCGGCTGTAGAGCCGCGCGGGAGTGCTCTGCACTCCCGTATAAAAAAGGAAAGAGAGAATAGCCATGAAATTTAAACTGACATCACTGGAAAAGAAATGGGTGCTTTATGATGTGGGAAACTCAGCGTTTACCATGATGGTATCTACGATTTTTCCTATTTATTTCAATTATCTGGCAGGAAATGCCGGCATTTCCGATGTGGATTATCTGGCCTACTGGGGCTATGCCACTTCCGTCTGTACACTTCTTGTCGCGCTTCTGGGACCGACACTGGGAGCTGTGGCAGATACAAAGAATTTTAAGAAAATTATTTTTTCCATTGCCATGGGCGTTGGAGTGTTTGGCTGTATTCTGCTGGGCTTTCTGTCCTCATGGATCTGGTTTCTGGGCGTATTTGTCATCGCAAAGACAGGCTATTCGGCAAGCCTTGTATTCTATGATGCCATGCTGACTGATGTGACAGAACCGGAGCGGATGGATACCGTTTCTTCACATGGATATGCATGGGGATACATAGGCAGCTGTATTCCGTTTGTGGCATGTCTTGGAATCGTTCTTGGTGCGGAACCGCTCGGAATCAGCATGCAGACATCCATGATACTTGCGTTTATTATCACGGCTCTGTGGTGGCTGTGTTCTTCTCTGCCGTTGCTGAAATCCTACAGGCAGAAATATTTTTCCGAGCCGGAAGGGCATGTGGTGAGGGACAGCTTTAAAAGACTTGGACACACATTTGTGGAGCTGACGAAAGAGAAGCATATTTTTGTATTTTTGCTGGCATTCTTCTTTTATATTGACGGTGTTTATACGGTAATCGATATGGCGACAGCCTACGGCCAGGCGCTGGGGCTGGACAGCACGGGACTTCTGCTTGCGCTTCTGGTAACGCAGATTGTTGCTTTCCCGTCTGTGCTCATTTTCAGCAGGGTTATTAAAAAGGTGAATCCCGAGAAAATTATTACAGTGTGTATCGCAGCGTATTTCTGTATTGCGGTATATGCGTACTGGCTTGATACACAGTTTGATTTCTGGCTGCTTGCCATATTGGTCGGTATGTTTCAGGGAACGATTCAGGCGCTTTCGAGATCTTACTTCGCGAAGATCATTCCGGCTGAAAAATCAGGAGAGTTTTTTGGAATTTATGATATCTGCGGAAAAGGTGCGTCTGTGATTGGAACCGCGCTTGTATCGTTTTTAAGCCAGATGACAGGAAGCATTAATATAGGCGTCAGCGCGCTTTCTGTTATGTTTCTGATTGGGCTGGTGCTGTTCCGTTATTCTGCAAAGTTAAATGCAGGAGTGAAAAAAGTATGAAATTAATCTGAAATTCAAAAGAAATATCTTAATTTCCCGATCTTCCATGTTATAATTAAAGATAGAAAAATCAATCAGAGCGGATACAGGACAGGTATCCGCTTTGCTTTAAAATTGGGAGAACGGCATATGGAAGATTTTGTGAAACTGGAGGAAATTACAAAGATTTATAAAATGGGAGAAGTTGAGATCCGAGCTGCGGACCGGATCAGTTTCTCAATCAGCAAAGGAGAATTTGTTGTGATTGTGGGACCGAGCGGCGCGGGCAAAACAACAGTCCTGAATATACTGGGAGGGATGGATACGGCAACGAGCGGAACCCTCCTTGTAGACTCGGAGAATGTCACTGCTTATAACGCGAAGAAGCTCACTGAATACCGGCGGGAGGACATCGGGTTTGTATTCCAGTTTTACAATCTGGTGCCGAATCTGACAGCGCTGGAAAATGTGGAGCTGGCGCTTCAGATATGTAAAGATCCGCTGGATGCGAAAGAGGTGCTTGAAGAGGTGGGACTGGGAGACCGGCTTGGCAATTTCCCGGCACAGCTCTCAGGAGGGGAACAGCAGAGAGTATCAATTGCCAGAGCGCTTGCGAAAAATCCCAAGCTGCTGCTGTGTGATGAACCGACAGGCGCGCTGGATTACAATACGGGAAAATCGATTCTCAAACTTCTTCAGAACATGTGCCGGATGCGGGGGATGACGGTAATTGTTATTACACACAATCAGGCTCTGGCGCCCATGGCAGACCGGCTGATACATATTAAGAACGGACAGGTGTCCAGCATGGAGATCAATGAGTCTCCGGTATCGATCGATGAAATAGAATGGTAGGAAAAACAGATGAGAAAAAGGGCGTTGAGAAAAGACTTTTATATGGAGATCCGCCGGAGCCTCGGACGCTTTCTGTCTATCTTTTTTATTGTTGCGATCGGATGTGCGTTTTTTTCCGGCATTCGTTCGGCGGAGCCGGATATGAGGTATTCGGGAGATGCGTATTTCGACAATAAGAATCTGATGGATATAGAAGTGATCAGTACGCTGGGACTGACAGACGATGATATCAATGCCATCGAGGCAGTGGACGGGATTGAATATGCTGAGGGCGGTTATTCCGTTGATGTACTCTGTTCGGAAGGGGACAACCAGGTGGCTGTGCATGTGATGTCGCTTCTGCCGAATATGAATCAGGTTCAGCTTGAGGAAGGAAGGCTTCCGGAAGCATCCGATGAATGTGTGGTAGATGTGGATTATCTGCAGGAAAGCAGCCTGGAGATCGGAGATACGATTACATTTACAAGCGGTTCGGAAGATGCGATTACAGATACGCTTGCGGCAGATACATTTACGATTACGGGAGCGGTCAGCAGTCCGAATTATATTGGATTTGAGAGAGGAAGCACAACGATCGGCAACGGAAGCCTGAACGCGTTTATCTGTGTTCCGGAAGAGAGCTTTATTCTGGATGTATATACAGAGATTTACGCGAAGGTCGAAGGGGCGCAGGAACTTACCGCGTTTACCGATGCTTATGACGACCGGGTGTCAGAAGTGCTGGAACAGGTGGAGACGATCAAGGAGGAGCGCGAGCAGGCACGTTATCAGGAAATTATGGACGAAGCCGACAGTGAACTGGAAGATGCACGGCAGAAGCTGGAAGATGCGCAGGCGGAGCTGGAAGACGGCAAAGCTCAGGCAGAGACCGAGCTGGCGGACGCGAGGCAGAAGCTGGAGGATGCCCAGGCAGAAGTGGACAGCGGGAAGAGCGAACTGGCATCTTCCAAGTCTCAGCTGGAAACTTCCCGGCAGCAGCTCGTGGACAGTCAGGCACAGGTGGATCAGGGAACGGAAGAGCTTAACGCGAATATCGAGACGCTTAACAGCCAGATCGATCAGCTGAATGCCGCAAAAGAACAGTACAATGAACTGGCGGCGAGCGGAAAGACCGATGACGTTACAATGGCAACGTTAAATGCCCTGTATACGGAGATTCAGAACGGCGACACGGCGGTCTCCCAGGCACAGGCGCAGATCAATGCTGCGAAAGCAGAACTGGAATCAGGGCAGGCGCAGATTAACAGCGGCTGGGAACAGATTGCTTCCGGCGAGCAGCAGATCGCGGATGCGGAAGCTGAGCTGGCGGATGCAGAACAGGAAATAGCAGATGGCTGGCAGGACTATTACGAAGGTGAAGCGGAAGCCCGGGCTGAGATTGCGGACGGCGAGCAGCAGATCGCCGATGCGCAGGAGCAGCTTGCGGATGCGGAAGAGGAGATTAATAATCTGGAGATGCCTGTATGGTATGTCTATGACAGATCCAATCTGACGGAATATACAGGATACGGTGATAACGCGGACCGTATGCGCGCGATCGGTGAAGTGTTCCCGGTGATCTTCTTCCTTGTAGCGGCTTTGATCAGTCTGACTACCATGACGCGAATGGTAGAAGAGCAGAGAACTCTGATCGGAACACTGAAAGCCCTCGGATATGAGAGGCATTCCATTGCAGGAAAATATCTCGGTTATGCGCTTCTGGCAACTGTGACGGGAAGTGTTCTGGGAATTCTCTTTGGCGAGAAGGTTTTCCCGTATATTATTATCAAGGCTTATGGGATCATGTACCAGCATATGTATGAGATTGAGCTTCCCTACAACTGGATGTACGGAGCGGGAGCGGCGGCGGCGTCCCTTGCCTGTACGCTGATTGCAACGTTTATGTCATGCTTCGGAGTGCTGAGAGAACAGGCTGCCGAGCTGATGAGACCGCCGACGCCCAAACAGGGACAGAGGGTTCTGCTGGAGCGGGTTCCGTTTATCTGGAGACGTCTGAATTTTTCCTGGAAAGCAAGTATCCGAAACCTTGTCCGCTATAAGAAGCGGCTCTTTATGACGGTATTCGGAATCGGCGGGTGCATGGCTCTTATGCTGGTTGGATTCGGAATCAAAGACTCTATATCTGCGATTGTTGATATACAGTATGAACAGATACAGCTTTATGACGGAAATGTAATCCTCAGTGATGACGCTGCTGATGAAGAAAAAGCAGGAATTCTGGATGAGCTGGAGAAAGAGAGTGTGGTAACGGGCGCTGCGGAAGGTTTGCTCACCCAGGTTTCCATTGGAACAGGGGATGAATGGCATGACGTTTATCTGGATGTCCCGAGAGACACGGAAGAATTCTCAGAGTTTATCGTTCTGCAGGACCGTGTGACAGATGAAAAATACGAGCTGACCGACGATGGAGCTGTCCTTACGGAAAAAATGGCGAAAGAGCTGGATGTTGAAGTCGGGGACAGTATTACTGTCCGCGATGAGGATAAAGGCGATGTCGAAGTGAAAATCAGTGCCATCTGTGAAAACTATATGGGACACTATCTGTATATGACGTCGGCAGTGTATGAGGAATTGTACGGAGAGGCACCGGTGTATAATTCCATAATCTATAAGACTGCAGACAGGATTACTTCGGAGGCAGAGCGCGTGGGCGAGTCGGTGCTGAAGCTCCCGGGTGCTCTGAGTGTAAGCTATACGACAGATCTGGCGTCTCAGGTGGACAATATGCTGGGAGCACTGGATTCCGTTATTGCAGTCCTGATTATATCCGCGGGAATGCTGGCATTTGTTGTTCTCTATAACCTGAATAATATCAACATCACAGAACGTAAGAGAGAGCTGGCAACGCTGAAAGTGCTGGGATTCTACAACAGCGAAGTGACCGCATACGTTTACCGTGAGAACATTGTGCTTACTTTCTTCGGTGTGCTGTTTGGAATGATACTTGGAAAGATCCTGCATCAGTTCATCATTGTAACCGTTGAAATAGAGTCGGTTATGTTCGGAAGAAACATCAATGTCGCCAGTTTTATATACAGCCTCCTGCTGACTGTTCTGTTCTCCTGCCTTGTAAATGGAGTGATGTACTTTAAACTGAAGAAGATCGACATGGTAGAGTCGCTTAAGAGTGTGGAGTGATGGTTATATAATTTATCTTTCTGTCCAGGGAAACATCCGTCTGCGGAACGATATCATAAAGCAAAACCGTTCCGCAGACCGGGAGCATCAGGACAGTACGAACAATTATAAAAGCATCTCTCCTGCAAGGACTATGAACGGCAGGGAGATGATGGAGAGCACGGTTGACATGGCGAAAAGCTCTGAGGCGTAGGTATAATTCTGTCTGTAACGGATCGCCATCATCGTGCCTGTTGTGGCTGCCGGGCATGCTGCGGCAATAAGTGTTGTCGTGGAGATTATCTGCGGCAGGTGCATAATCATGAGTATCGGGATGATGCACAGCGGCAGCAGGAACAGTTTGACTGCGGACACAATGTACAGACGGATATTGCGGCATATTTTCCGGAGGTCCGCCTGTGCCACGGAGAAACCGGCTACCATCATGGCGAGCGGCGTGTTCATGTCGGATATATAATTCATGGAATCCAGGAGCACGGGCGGTATCTCAAATCGGAGGAAGAAGAGGGCTACAGCGACAATGGTTGCGATAAACATCGGTGAGGACAGTCCCTCTTTCATGTTTTTGAGAGAACATTTCTTTTCCATAAGGATGACGCCGTGCGTCCATGTAAACAGATTGAACATTACCATGTAAGCGGTCAGATAGAATACGCCCGTATCTCCGAGCACACTTCCGATCAGAGGGATTCCGATGAACCCGCAGTTGGAATACAGGGCATGATAGCGTTCAATGCAGTAGTCCGGCCCGCTGCCGGGGCGGATGAGCAGTGTGGTGATCAGGATACCGATGATATGTACGACAGCGGCTGTAATGAAAGAATACAGCAGCCCGCGCACCAGCTCAGGATCATACTCTGTCTGATATACGGTGATGATCAGGCAGGGATTTATGACCATGAGAAGAAGGTTGGAGATCGATTTATTCCCTTCCTGGCTGACCAGTCCGATACGGTAACATATAAATGCGAGCAGCATAATGAAGAACATCTTCACAAGCTGCTCAAAGATAAGAATGAACATATTTTAAACTCCGTTTTCTGTGATTTGTTTTTTTGTTATCTGTCAATACCTGACTGAAGTTCATCTGCCCATGACTGCAGACTGTAAGTGTGTCCGTTGAACAGTTTGAGGATCACACCGGTCGGGTTATCTTCGTTGGCGAAAGCATTTGCCTCATCAGTATCAACATGCATGGCGAGAGAATAGGAGGGGCTGACACGCACAACAACATCTGAGAAGATCAGAGAACGCTCATAACTTGTGGTAATGACAAAGACGATATCGTTATCCTTCACATGGGCGCGGATCGCGTCAACAGGCGTCATATGGATATGACGTTTTGCAACGATCACACCTTTCTCAAGCTCTACTTTTCCTTTCGGTCCGATCAGAGTGCATCCGGGGGTGCCATCCAGGTCGCCGGACTGCCGGATTACGCTTTTGATGCCGAGACGTCTCGCGTCTGTAACAGAAATCTCAACCTGCGTTTCTTTCCTGCAGGGTCCCAGAATGACAACTTTTTCAAACCGGCCTTTCGGTCCGACGACCGCAAGCCGTTCTTTGCATGCATACTGTCCCGGCTGGCTCAGCTCTTTGGCGAACGTAGGCTTGGCGCCGGAGCCGAACAGGGTCTCGAAGTCCTCCTGTGTGATATGGATATGACGTGCCGAAGTTTCAATCGGTATCTTCAAACTCATCTTTAAATTCCTCCCTTGTCTTATTCGATTTTAGCAGAATAAAGTGCTGTTTTCAATAATGATTTGGGGGCCGGCAGGGCGGCGGACAGGAGATGGCGGCAGCAGTATCTGTATGAAATTGCAATGTTTTGTTGAAAAAACGAAAAAATGTTAAAAACAGGTGAAAAACACGTTAAAAAATAATGAAGATTGTGTAAAATATTCGTTGACACAGAATATTCTGTCATGCTACTTTAAAAATAGCGCGTTATTATGCATGCGCTGGAAATCGTAAACTCGATAAACTGCAAAGGAGAAGAGAAATGGGAATAACGGATATACTCTCTTTATTTGGCGGACTGGCCCTGTTCCTGTACGGAATGCAGATGATGAGTACCGGGCTTGAGGCCGCAGCAGGCAACAAGATGAAATCAATTCTGGAGAAACTGACATCCAACCGGATTAAAGGAGTTGTGGTAGGAGCGATCATTACGGCGGTGATTCAGTCATCTTCCGCAACTACAGTCATGGTGGTTGGATTTGTTAATTCAGGGCTGATGACGCTGAAACAGGCAGTATGGATCATAATGGGAGCCAATATCGGAACGACAATTACCGGACAGCTGATTGCGCTGGATATCGGGGCGATTGCGCCGCTGTTTGCGATTATCGGCGTGGGCGCTATTATGTTCGTGAAAAATGAGAAGGTTCATCACATCAGCAGTATTATAGCCGGCCTGGGAATTCTGTTTATGGGTATGGATATGATGGGAGCCGCAATGGAACCGCTTCAGAATTCGGAGGCGTTTATTAATCTGATGACCCAGTTCAGCAACCCGTTCCTGGGAATTCTGGTAGGCGCTGTGTTTACAGCGGTGATTCAGTCATCTTCCGCATCAGTTGGTATCCTTCAGGCACTGGCGGCGACCGGCATGATCCCGCTTTCCAGCGCGGTATTTGTGCTTTTCGGACAGAATATCGGAACCTGTATCACAGCTGTTCTGGCATCCATTGGCATGAAGGTAAACGCAAAGAGAACCACAATTATTCATCTGATGTTCAATATCATAGGAACGATTATATTCACCACGATCTGTGTGGCGACTCCTGCCTATGTGAACTGGGTTGAATCGCTGACTCCGGGCGATCCGGTGGCGCAGATTGCGAATGCGCACACAATCTTTAATATCGTTACAACACTGATTCTGCTTCCGTTTGGTTCTTACATGGCAAAAGCGGCTGAGCGGATTCTGCCGGACAGCAAAAAAGCGGATGACGAGGATCTTCGTCTGAAATACATCCGTCCTTTTGAATCTTCCTATTCCATCGGAAACAGTGCTGTGGCTGTGACTCAGGTGAAAGAAGAAGTGGGCAGGATGCTTGATATGGTATCAAAGAATATCGGCGACGCTTTTGACACTCTGATTCAGTATGATGACAAGGCGAGAAAAAAGGTGGATGAGAGAGAAGAATATATCGATTATCTCAATAAAGGCATTTCCGAGTATATTGTGTCTCTGATGTCCACAGAAATGAATACGGAAGATTCCAGGAAGATCAACGGTTATTATGCGATTATCAGCAACCTGGAACGAATCGGTGATCACGCGACAAACCTTGCGGAGTACGCGGATGATATGAAGAAGTGGGAACTGAAGTTCTCGGATAACGTACTTGAAGAGCTCGGCGAGATGAAAAAGCAGTGCATGAATTCGCTTGAAAATGTGAAGGTGAATGATAATTCTGACATTGACGGTGTACTGAAACAGGCAGTGGTCATGGAGCAGAAGACAGACGACATGCGCGACAAGTATTTCAAAAAGCAGATGCAGAGGCTGAAAAAAGGAAAATGCAAGCCGCAGAGCGGAATCGTATTTTCCGAAGTTCTTACGGATTTTGAGCGAATCGGCGATCATGTGCTCAATATCGCACAGCAGTATGGTGAGATGAAATAAAGAAGTTTTGCTGCCCTGCAGGATGTTGAATAGACGGACTCTGGTTTTCGGGAGCAGAGACATCTGACAGATTAACGTATATTTCCCTCCGTTTTACAGATACTACATTTACTGACAGAAAAGTGCAGTTTATGCAGAGAATTGTAAAACGGAGGATTTTTATATGAAGGCAACGGGAATTGTGAGGCGGATCGACGATCTGGGGCGTGTCGTCATCCCCAAAGAGATCAGAAGGACGCTCCGGATAAGAGAAGGAGATCCGCTTGAGATATTTACGGATCGTGAAGGCGAGGTGATTCTGAAGAAATATTCACCGATCGGTGAACTGGGGACACTGGCGAAAATGTACGCGGAGAGCCTGGCGCAGACTCTGGACTGTACGGTTTGTATTACAGACACGGATCAGGTCGTGGCAGTGTCCGGAAGCGGGAAGAAGGATCTCCAGGATCAGTTTATCGGAAAAGAAATGGAAAATGTCTTAAAAGAACGCGGACAGGTGATGGCTGCAAACGGGGAGAGCACATATGTCAAAATTACGCTGGATATGAAAGAATTTCAGGATGAAGTGATCTGCCCGATTATCTGTGAGGGCGATGTGATCGGTTCAGTAGTGCTGCTGAATAAAGACACGAAGAAGAGACTCGGTGAGGTGGAGCAGAGGGTGGCAAGCAGTGCCGCTGATTTCCTCGGAAGACAGATGGGGTAGAGGCTGTCATAAAACCCGCTGTCCGGACATATGATTTACCAGTAGGACAAAGACTGGCAAATATGTTTGGATACGGGAGGGAATGCTGATGGAGAAAAAGACTGGCACACGCGCGGGGCTTGAGAGGAAGATACTCTGGATGGTCAAGGCGCTCCTTTGCGCTTATGTTGTGACGGGAATCATGCTTCTGATTCTGACGGTTCTGCTGTATAAGCTGGGATTAAGCGAGGAGAATGTAAATGCCGGGATCATCCTGATCTATGTGATTTCCACATTTTCCGGAGGGTTTGTGATCGGGAAATTCGCGAAGATCAGAAAGTTTTTGTGGGGACTGCTCGCGGGCGTACTGTATTTTATTCTGCTGCTCCTGATTTCGCTGGGAATCTATCATTCCCTTCAGGGAGAGGCCGTGCATCTTGTGACAACGTTTCTGCTCTGCGCGGGCGGAGGGATGCTGGGCGGAATGGTATCCTGAACTGTTTAGAAAAAAAGCTTTAAAAACCTCTGATCCTGTGCTATAATGTTACGAGCATAATATTGCAGAAGAGTAGGAGGAGACAACATGGAACACATTAAGACATTAAATACACAGACATTAAACAATACAGTGAAAAAAGGCGGATGCGGAGAGTGCCAGACTTCATGCCAGTCTGCATGTAAGACATCCTGCACAGTAGGAAATCAGACCTGCGAGAACAGGAAGTAAGAACCATATCGCAATCACAAGAGAACAAGTGAACAAGGCAGCGGTCATAACAGGCCGCTGCCTTATGCGTGTAGAATGAAAAGAGAAAGAGAGGTACTCATGTGATACATCTGTATCAGAATAACGGATATAATATCGTCCTGGACGTAAACAGCGGGGCTGTTCATGTAGTGGACAAGGCTGCTTATGATGTGATCGGCGCGCTGGAAAAACAAAATGAATTCCACACGCCGGATACGCTGAAGAGCCCGGAGACTACAGAATATCTCGTGGCAGAACTGGGAGAAAAATATGCGCAGGAGGATATCATGGATATCCTGAATGCGGTGGTCACTCTGACAGAAGAGGGCAGGCTGTTTACACAGGATGTCTACGAAGATTTTATCGATGAAGTGAAACAGAGAAAGACAGTGGTGAAAGCACTCTGTCTGCACATAGCGCATGACTGTAACCTGGCGTGCAAATACTGTTTCGCGGAGGAAGGGGAATATCACGGACGCCGCGCGCTGATGTCCTTTGAAGTAGGAAAGAAAGCGCTCGACTTCCTGATCGCGAATTCAGGCAGGAGAAGAAATCTGGAAGTAGACTTCTTCGGCGGGGAGCCGCTTATGAACTGGCAGGTTGTAAAAGACCTGGTTGCTTACGGAAGAGAGCAGGAGAAGATCCACGACAAGCATTTCCGCTTCACTCTTACGACAAACGGCGTTCTTTTAAATGATGAAGTCCAGGAATTTGTCAACCGTGAGATGGACAACGTGGTGTTAAGCCTTGACGGACGGAAAGAAGTCAATGACAGAATGCGCCCGTTCCGCAATGGAAAGGGAAGCTATGATCTGATCGTGCCGAAATTCCAGAAACTGGCTGAGAGCCGTCATCAGCAGAAATATTACATACGAGGCACTTTTACAAGGAATAATCTGGATTTCGCCAACGATGTTCTGCATTTTGCAGAGCTTGGATTTGAGCAGATTTCCATAGAGCCGGTTGTCGGCGAGGATACGGATCCGTATGCGATTCAGAAGGAAGATCTGCCGGTAATATTTGAGGAATACGACAAGCTGGCGAAGATTATGGTGGAACGAGAGAGAAACGGAAACGGCTTCACATTCTTCCACTTTATGATCGACCTGGAAGGCGGACCGTGCGTGTCCAAACGGCTTTCCGGCTGCGGATCGGGAACCGAGTATCTGGCGGTTACGCCGTGGGGGGATCTGTATCCGTGCCACCAGTTCGTGGGACAGGAAGAGTTCCTTATGGGAAATGTTGACGAAGGCATTACGAAGCCGGAGATCGCGGACGAATTCCGGGGATGCAGTGTGTATTCCAAAGAAAGCTGCAAAAAATGTTTCGCCAGATTCTACTGCAGCGGAGGATGTATGGCGAATTCGTATAAATTCCATCACACCATAAATGATACTTATGAGGTGAGCTGTGAGATGGAGCGCAAACGTGTCGAGTGCGCGATTATGATAAAGGCCGCCCTTGCGGATATGCAGGACGCAGAATAGAAAGGACAGAAAAGTCATGAAGAAGAGCAGAGGTATTTTAAGTCTGGTTCTCATCGCGGCAGTGATGGTCCTTCTCGGTGTCACATCGATCCGGGGACTTGATTCAGCCGGAATGGGATCGGCAAAAAACATTAATCTCGGACTTGATCTGGAAGGTGGCGTGAGCATTACCTATCAGGTGAAGGGAGATACGCCTTCTCAGGAAGACATGGATGACACGGTGTACAAGCTTCAGCGCCGTGTGGAGGCTTACAGCAGCGAAGCGCAGGCATATCAGGAGGGAGATAACCGGATCAGTATCGAGATCCCGGGCGTGCAGGATGCCAATGAGATCCTGTCAGAACTGGGACAGCCGGGTTCCCTGTATTTTATCAGACACTATGGAAGCGATGGCTCGGAAAACTATACGCTTAATGCGGATGGAACAGGCTATGAGCTGACGAAGACGATTGAAGAGCTGCAGAATGACGGCTCCGTTGTCCTGTCCGGATCTGATGTGGAGAATGCCACTGCCGGCACTTATCAGCATCAGACAACAGGGGCGACGATATATGCGGTAGACCTTACATTTAATGATGAGGGAACCCAGAAATTCGCCGACGCCACGGAAGAGGCATACAACAACGGATCTGACAGCATTGCCATCTACTATGACGGCGAGCTGATCAGTGTTCCGAACGTACAGAATGTAATCGAAAACGGTCAGGCTCAGATCACGGGAATGTCCGGCATGGAAGAAGCATCCCAGCTTGCGTCAACAATCCGTATCGGTGGGCTGAACGTGGAGCTTGAAGAACTGAGCTCACAGGTTGTAGGAGCACAGCTTGGACAGGAAGCGGTGAGCACCAGCCTTCTCGCAGGTGTGATTGGTCTTGTGCTTGTCTGCCTGTTTATGTGTTTTGTTTATCTGCTTCCGGGTTTTGCGTCAAGTATTGCCCTGGTGTTCTATACAGGACTGATTCTTGTGCTGTTAAATGCATTTGACATTACACTTACTCTGCCGGGTATCGCTGGTATCATCCTCGGTATCGGTATGGCAGTGGATGCCAATGTTATTATATTTGCCCGAGTGAAAGAGGAACTGGCGAATGGAAATTCTGTGAAGAGTTCCCTGAACGCAGGATTCCACAAGGCAATGTCAGCGATTATCGACGGTAATGTGACGACTCTGATCGCCGCAGGCGTGCTCTGGCTGAGAGGAAGCGGGTCTGTCAGAGGTTTTGCTCAGACACTTGCTCTTGGTATTGTGGTTTCCATGTTTACCGCCCTTGTGATTACCAGACTGATCATCTATTCCTTCTATGCGATCGGCATCCGCAGCGAGAAACTTTACGGACGCAAGGCAAAGAAGAGAAAACCGATCGATTTCCTCGGAAAGCGGAAAGTATTCTTCGTGATCTCGATTGTAATGTGCCTGAGCGGATTTGTTTTCATGGGAATCAATCATGCGAGAGGAATCGGGGCGCTGAATTACAGCCTTGATTTCATGGGAGGCACATCGACTACAGTTACATTCGATCAGCAGTATACCCTGGATGAGATCGACAGCGAGATGATCCCGGATCTGGAAGAGATCGTAAATGACAATAATATCCAGGTGCAGACAGTCAGAGATTCCAATGATGTCATCTTTAAGACACAGACGCTCAACCTGGAAGAAAGAGAAGCGTTTAACCAGTATATGTCTGAGAATTACGGAGTAACAGAGAACGATATCCAGGCAACAAATATCAGTTCAACCGTAAGTTCAGAGATGCGTATGGACGCGGCGGTTGCAGTGATTATCGCAACAGTCTGCATGCTGCTCTACATCTGGTTCCGGTTTAAAGATATCCGGTTCGCTACAAGTGCGGTTGTAGCTCTGATCCACGATGTGCTTGTAGTGTTCGGATTCTATGTGATCGCGAGAGTTTCTGTGGGAAGCACATTTATCGCATGTATGCTTACCATCGTCGGATATTCGATCAACGCTACGATCGTTATCTTCGACCGTATCCGTGAGGAACTGCCTGTCAGAGAAAAAGGCGAGAGCCTGAAAGAACTTGTGGACCGTTGTATCACACAGACGCTCACGAGAAGTATCTATACCAACCTGACTACATTTATCATGGTAGTTATGCTTTATATCCTGGGCGTAAGTTCCGTCAAGGAATTCGCAGCGCCGCTTATGGTCGGTATCGCGTGCGGAGCATACACATCTGTATGCATTACCGGAGCGCTGTGGTATGTCATGAAGATGCGTACGGATGCTGCTGCTCACAAGGAAGAGATGGCTCTTCTGGGCGTTGGGTCAGTAAATGCAGTGGCAGATAAGAGCGCTGCAGAGAAAACTATTGCAGATAAGTCCGCAGAGGCTGGCAATGCAGCGGAAAACCAGACGGCACAGGCAGGAAACGCGAACAGAAAGAAAAATAAAAAGAAATCAGGGAAGAAAAAGAGAAGATAAATCCTGAGTTTTGCGAGGCGGGAACTGTTCAGGCGGAAAACTTCTACGTCTAATCGGTGGTTGCCGGGAAAGAAGAGACTGTAACGCGATGCTGAGCCCACTCCTTCAAAGCTTCGAATGTATGTAACAAGAACCCCAAATGGTCGTGCAGAGGCACTCTCATTTGGGGTTCTTTAACATACAGAACGAAGGCTTTTCATCCGGTTCCTGCTCTGAATGCATCGCTTTTACAGTCTCTTCTTTCCCGGCTTCATCAATTCGGCAGAAACAGTTCCGGGCAGAAAGTTCCCGACTCGAAAACTAAGATTTTACTGTATAGAAGCTGCCGGGTATGATAAAATAAAATGGATTTTCTACAAACATTGCACAGACTCAGAATGTGATGAGAATACTGAGCTGAGATTATTAAAATATTTCAACAAGGAGGCGTATATTATGAAAACTATCCGTCTGCTCTATCCGGATCATGTGAGCGGAGGGCTTGATACTTATTATTTTGGTGCGAATCTGATGACGCATATCCTGCCTGAAAATGAGAATCAGCCGCTTGTGAAAGTGGCGGCAGCACCGCCTGACGGAAAAGAGAAAGGGATTACAAACGGAATCTATGCAGAGGATGAAGTGCTTGCGGGAATCCGGGATGCACAGGCGAAGATTGCGGCAGAGCAGCCGGACCGGATCATTACAATTGGAGGAAACTGTATGGTCTCGCTTGCTGCATTTGATTATCTGCATGGGAAGTACGGGAATGCAGGGGCTTCATGATTATCAGGAAAAATTTCTGAATGATGCAGGCGTGCAGTATAAGATCCAGACGGAGGAATTTGTATCAGATGGAGAAATACTCAGGATGATAACGGAGAATTCAGATGTGGTGGGATTTACGATCGCGGAATACCTGCCGTTTGATGAGTATAAGCTCCATCAGATGTTTTCAGGAATGAACATATTTACGGAATAGAAGTTCCGGGACGGGGATATAGCGGAAAGGAAAAGGGAAAATGAGGGAGGGCTATGAAAAAAAGAGCCAGACCTGCGGCAGGAAAAGGAACAAACGCGGACGCTCCAGTGAAAGAGATCTGTCAGATGAAAGGATTCTGAGAGTGCTGAAAACAGATCCGCAGAGAGGGATGACTCTTTTGATGGAGCAGTATACGGGGATCGTCTGGAAGATCATATCACTGCATTTGAACAATCCGGAGGATATCAGGGAGTGTGTCAATGAAACGTTTGCAGGGTTTTATTTTCATAGAGACAAGTATGATCCGGGCAGGGCTTCACTGCCCGTTTATTTGTCTGTAATTGCCAGGCGTACGGCTGTATCACGCTATCGGCGGGAGAACAGGCATCTAACAGAACCACTGGGGGAGGAGATCGGAGATGATGACTGGTGCGGCACGAAATCCGGTGCTGATCGGGAAATTTCCACAGTCGACCTCAGGCTGGATCTGGAGCGGGCTATGAAAGAACTGCGTCCGGATGAGGTGCAGATTATCCGGATGAAGTATTATGGCGGCATGACCATGCGGGAGATAGCAGATTCGCTGAATCTTCCCTATGAGACTGTGAAAAAGCGTCATCACAGATCAATACATAAGATGCGCAGATCACTGCTGCTGACTCTGATTATACTGATCCTGCTGCTTCTGAGCGCATGTACATACAATGTACTCCGCTACTATGAGATCGTGCCGGATCTTCCGGAAATCTGGGAAATCCTGACCGGAGACCGGGAGGATGAAGATGACACAACAGGTTCTGTGAAGCCGCTGATTATTCCGGATAACAGGAATCCGTGGGAGACTTCCACAGACCGGGAAAACGGCGGTGTTGACGAAGAAACCGGGGAGGAGAATGTTTCCGGGGAAGAGAGTGTTCGTAATACGGTCGGGGATGGCGGACAGTGGTCAGACGGACATTGCGCAGGGCATACCAGATATCAGCTGGGTGGAAGATTATGGAGTAGTATTTGATGAAAATGCAGAGGTTTATACGCTTATGGAACCAGTGGTAAGCGAGAGTACATATGTGACAACTACGCTGACCCGTGCTGCATATGATGGAAGCAACCTGATTGCGGTGATGGAAATCGCTGTGAAAACCGGCGCTCTGGAAGAGGCAGGAATTGAGATTATACCGGATACGGGAGGATATCTCAGTGTCTGCCCAAGGTTTAAAACTCTTTCCTGCGGCGAAGAAGAATGGGAGGCATTCTGGACGAGACTTCCGGAAGATAAATATGTGGAGAATATGAGTATGGTGACAGCGTTTTCCATCGGAGATATTTCTGCACCCGGGGGAGAACCTCTGGAGATGGTTCTCAGTTCCCGGCAACTGGCAAACGGCTCGTCTTCCGTGCCGGAAGGCGGGGAGATCAGAGACGGACATCTGATCGTATCAGTCAATCCCATTACGCTTTCCGGAGAAAATCTGCTCTCATCCTCTCTTGTCTACGGAAGTATCGGATATATGCACGGGGAAGACGAGGCGGCACTTACAGTTACCGGAGAGGACGGATCAGTGAAAACAGGAAAATGTCTCCTGTGGAGTCCGTTTTCGGTCAGCCAGTATTATGAGTGGGATTTTGGAGAAGCGGAGCCGGGAACCTATACGCTGTCGATCCCCTATTATGTTTACCGGAGAACGATGCCGGAAGAGTTCTGTCTCCCCATTGATTTTGAAAATTGTACATGGGACGGGGGTGGAGAAGAAATCCCCGGTGGAAGGATTGATGTTGAAAGTATCACGCCGGTTGACGCTGAACCGGGAGAAGAGTATATAACAGAAAGCGGCGGGCGGGTCATAATTCCAAGCTGTCCGGACGCCAGGTACTGGACATTAAAACTGCGTGTGACTTCATATGACCCTTCATTTCCGATTGGTTTCGTCTGCATGGGGATGGAGACAGCCCTTTCGGGCACAGATGATTTCTGCGATGCCGGGGCCGGGTTCATGTCGAGTTCCCCGGTAGTGGACTATGGGGAGCAGACAGCTCCTGAGATTGCGGCTGCAGGTAAGGAGGGAGAGATAAGCGGCCCGGTCAGCGGCACAATGGAGTTCTTTGTTGTTATATGTACTGCGTCCAGGGATCCGTCAGCATCCTGGCTGAAATTTGAATCACAGAGCGGCCCGGATCATGTGAATTACTGTCAGGACGCAGGAGCAGAGATTTCTTTCCGGGTGGAAGAGCAGCCGTGACGGCTGCCGGTTGTACAGATTAGTCTTCGTATGGTAGAATAATAAAAGTTTATTTACGGAGGTACTGGCATGGAACGATGGTTTATTACCATGAAAAAAGCGGATTTCAACGGGATTGCGGAGAAATACCACATTTCGCCGATCATTGCCCGGCTGATCCGCAACCGTGATGTGATTGGCGACGAGGAAATTGACTTTTATCTGAATGGGACGATTGCAGATCTCTATGACGGCATGCTGATGAAGGATATGGACCGGGCAGTGGAGATCCTGGCGGAAAAGATCCGGGAGGAGAAGAAGATCCGGGTGATTGGAGACTATGATATTGATGGAGTAAATGCAACTTATATTCTGCAGCAGGGGCTTTCCGAGCTGGGGGCGGATATTGACACGGACATTCCTGACCGGATTAAAGACGGGTACGGGCTGAATATTGCGCTGATCGACCGGGCTCTGGATGACGGCGTGGATACAATCATCACCTGCGACAACGGAATTGCCGCGGCGGATGAGATTACTTACGGCAAAGAAAACGGACTGACCATTGTTGTGACAGATCATCACGAAGTGCCTTACATAGAGGAAGAGGGGGAGAAGAATTATATTCTTCCCCCGGCAGACGCGGTTGTGGATCCCCATCGGGCGGACTGCGGGTATCCTTTTAAAGGACTGTGCGGAGCAGCGGTGGCATACAAGCTGGTGGAAGCCCTCTGTAATGTCATGCAGAGAGAGCCGGAGGATCTTGACTATCTGATGGAGAATGTTGCCATTGCCACGGTCGGGGATGTGATGGATCTGACCGGGGAGAACCGGGTTTTCGTAAAGCAGGGGCTTGAGATGCTCAAGCGCACGCAGAATCCGGGACTGAAGGCTTTGATCGAATGTACCGGGATTGATGTGGACCGGCTGAATGCTTACCATATCGGATTTGTGATCGGGCCATGCATCAACGCAAGCGGACGGCTTGACACTGCGAAGCGTGCGCTGGAACTTCTGAATGCGCGTACACGGCGCGATGCCGTGATGCTTGCGGAAGATCTGAAGGCGTTAAATGACAGCAGAAAAGAGATGACCGAGCGGGGAGTCAATGAAGCAATAAACATGATCGAAACCACTTCACTGAAGGATGATCATGTGCTTGTTGTCTACCTTCCGGACTGCCATGAGAGTATTGCGGGAATCATCGCAGGGCGCATCCGGGAGAAGTACTACAGGCCGACGTTTGTGCTGACAAAGGCGGAGGATGGAGTAAAGGGATCCGGGCGGTCCATTGAGACATATGACATGTTTGCCCAGATGTGCAGGTGCCGGGATCTGTTTACAAAGTTCGGCGGACATAAACTGGCTGCGGGACTGTCTCTGACCGAGGGAAATGTGCCTCTCTTCCGAAAGACAATCAATGAGCTGGCGGAATTAAGCGAGGAGGATCTCCAGATGAAGGTTTCCATCGATATGCGGCTTCCGTTTCCGTATATTACCGAGGAACTGATCAGTGAGCTGGAGCTCCTGGAACCATTCGGGAAGGGCAATCCGAAACCGCTGTTTGCCGAGCGGAATCTGCGGGTGATTTCACCCCGGATCTTCGGAAGAAACCGGAATGTGCTGAAATGCCGGCTTCAGGATGAGCAGGGCAGTCAGATGGACGCTGTTTATTTCGGAGATGTGGAGGCGTGCCTGAAAGCAATGGAAGAAAAACAGGTCATGTCATTTACATATTATCCGTCGGTGAATGAATATATGGGGCGGAGAAGCCTGCAGCTGACGATTGTGAACTATCAATAGCGGAAAAAACATTTGAAAAATGCTGAAATAATGCTATACTTAGAATATTATAGTGTTATCAGGAATGCCGGATTATTGCGGAAGCATGCCTGATTGGAGTTCTTTAGTTTGAAATTGCAGGGAAAGGGGGAACTGATATGGCAGGTACACTTGAGTATGAACAGCTGAATAAGAACCTTGAAGTTGTGGACGGCCATGCCGTGAAAGCTCCGGAGGATTATCAGGATCCCGAGCAGCTTTATCAGGCCCTTGTTGCCAGAGTAAGAAAATATCATCCGTCAACGGATATTTCCATGATAGAAAAAGCATACCGTATCGGCAGGGAAGCTCATAAGGACCAGGCGAGAAAGTCCGGTGAGCCCTACATCATCCATCCGCTCTGGGTGGGAATTATTCTTGCGGACCTTGAGATGGATAAAGAGACCATTGTGGCGGGAATGCTTCACGATGCGGTGGAAGATACTGAGATGACGCTGGAAGATGTCACCAGAGAATTCGGCGAGGAGGTTGCGCTTCTCGTGGACGGCGTCACGAAGCTGGGACAGCTGAATTATTCTCAGGATAAACTGGAAGTGCAGGCGGAGAATCTGAGGAAGATGTTCCTCGCCATGGCAAAGGACATCAGAGTAATTATCATCAAACTTGCCGATCGTCTTCACAATATGCGGACGCTTGAGTTCATGACTCCGGCGAAACAGCAGGAAAAGGCGAGAGAGACGATGGACATCTATGCGCCCATCGCTCAGCGGCTTGGTATATCGAAGATCAAGACTGAGCTCGACGACCTCTCTTTGAAATACTGGAAGCCGGATGTGTATTACAATCTGGTCAAAGAACTGAACGAGCGCAAGACGGAGAGGGAAGAATTCGTCCAGCAGATCGTGGCGGAAGTTTCCAAACATATGAAGAATGCGCACATCAAGGCCAAGGTATACGGCAGGGTGAAGCATTTCTTCAGCATTTATAAGAAGATGGTCAACCAGAACAAGACACTGGATCAGGTGTATGACCTGTTCGCGGTTCGTATCATTGTGGATTCCGTGAAGGACTGTTATGCGGCGCTGGGAGTGATTCATGAGATGTATACTCCGATTCCGGGCAGGTTCAAGGACTATATCGCCATGCCGAAGCCAAACATGTACCAGTCTCTTCATACAACGCTGATGGGGCCGTCAGGACAGCCTTTTGAGATACAGATCCGTACGGAAGAGATGCATAAGACAGCGGAATATGGTATCGCTGCCCACTGGAAATATAAGGAAGGTTCTGATGCTGCCAAGAGCATGGAGGCGCAGGAAGCGAAGCTGAACTGGCTGCGCCAGATCCTGGAGTGGCAGCGGGATATGTCGGATAACCGGGAATTCTTAAGTCTTCTGAAAGGTGATCTGGATCTTTTCGCGGAAGATGTGTACTGCTTTACGCCGAACGGCGATGTGAAGAATCTGCCGAACGGTTCCACACCGGTGGATTTCGCGTATGCGATCCACAGCGCCGTGGGAAATAAGATGGTCGGCGCGCGTGTGAACGGGAAACTGGTCAATATTGACTATAAGATACAGAACGGCGACAGAATAGAGATTCTGACATCCCAGAATTCCAAGGGCCCGAGCCGTGACTGGCTGAATATTGTCAAGAGCACACAGGCGAAAAACAAGATCAACCAGTGGTTTAAGAAAGAGTTTAAGGAAGAGAATATCATCCGCGGTAAAGAACTGATCGCATCTTACTGCAGAGGAAAATCGATCAATGCAGCGGATATTATGAAGCCGAAGTATCAGCAGGTGGTGCAGAAGAAGTACGGATTCCGTGACTGGGACGCTGTGCTGGCTGCCATCGGACACGGCGGATTAAAAGAGGGTCAGGTTGTGAACCGGCTTCTCGAAGAGTATGAGAAAGAGCATAAAAAAGAGATTACGGATGAGACAATCCTGGAGAAAATCTCTGAGGCAAATAATAAGACAGTTCATATTGCCAAGTCGAAGAGTGGCATTGTCGTCAAGGGAATCAACGATATGGCTGTGCGTTTCTCCAAATGCTGTAATCCGGTGCCGGGAGACGAGATCGTCGGATTCGTTACCCGCGGCCGCGGAATGTCTATCCATCGGACGGACTGCGTGAATATGCTGCATCTTTCTGCAGCGGAGCGGGAGAGACTGATTGACGCTGAGTGGGAAGATCCCGCGGATACAGAAGGCGGCGGGCAGTATCTCGCTGAGCTTAAGATGTATGCGAATGACCGTCAGGGCCTGCTTATGGATCTCAGCAAAGTGTTCACTGAAGCAAAGATTGACGTGAAGTCCATGAACGTCCGGACCAGCAAGAAGGGGACGGCTACAATTGACATGGGATTTATTGTCCAGGGGCGCGAGGAGCTTAATGCAGTGATTGAGAAGCTGCGTCAGGTGGAGAGTGTGCTTGACATTGAGCGTACAACCGGCTGACCGTCGATGAATCGAAGGAGATAAGAATGAAGATAGAGAAATTTGTAGTCGGACCGGTGGGGACGAACTGCTATATTGTTCAGAATGAAGAGAAAAAAGAGTGTTTTCTCGTGGATCCGGGCGCTTGTCCGCCGGAAATGATCAGTCATATCAAAAGAGCGGGGCTGACAGTGAAGGCGGTCCTGCTCACTCACGGACATTTTGATCATATTATGGGCCTGGACGGAGTGCTGAAGGAATTCCAGGTTCCGGTCTATGTGTGCAAAGAGGAACGTGAACTGATGGAGAATGCTCAGTTGAATTCTTCTCTTTTGATGCTGGGGCAGGCATATTCGTTTTCCGGCGCGGAGTATATCGCAGACGGCGATGTGCTGTTTCCTGCGGGAATCCGGGTGCACGTGATCTTTACACCGGGGCATACGGCAGGCGGGTGCTGCTATTATCTGCCGGAAGAGCATGTGCTGTTCAGCGGAGACACGCTGTTTCATGCTTCCATCGGAAGGACGGATCTTCCGACAGGAAGGACCGGACAGCTTGTGCGTTCCGTGCGTGAGAAGCTGTTCGTCCTTCCCGATGACACGAAGGTATATCCGGGACATATGGATGAGACAACAATCGAATATGAGAAAAAATATAATCCGTTTATATAACAGATAAAGGACAGGTTATGATCAGGATAGCAAGTAAGAAGAATAAATACACATATAATGTTTATCATGTGGTGAAAGCGTTTTTCCCGAATGAAGAGATCATACAGAAAGTAGATGAAAAGCAGGAACCTCTTGTGGCAGTTGAGATGCCGGGAGGGTCTTGCTTTTCCATTGCGCAGGGGACTGTGGAGGAGAAGCTGGCAGGGAAGTCGTTTTCCACGGAAGAGGAGCATCAGCAGGCGGTGAAGCGTCAGGTGACCCGGTTTCTGTACAGGTATCTGTCGGAACAGACCGGAAGAGGGCTTGCCTGGGGAACGCTGACCGGCGTGCGTCCCACCAAGCTTCCCATGGAGAAGCTGGAAGCAGGCGTGTCAGAGGATGTGATCATCCGTTCCATGGAAAGGGAGTATTTTGTCAGCCATGAGAAAGCAGTCCTCGCCTGCGAGGTGGCAAAGCGGGAGAAAGAACTGCTCTCCCGGCTTGACTGTGAGGCGGGATTCAGTCTCTATGCAGGGATTCCTTTCTGCCCCAGCGTGTGTTCCTACTGTTCCTTCAGTTCCTCTCCCATTGATAAATGGAGGGATCGTGTGGACGCCTATCTGGGTGCGCTGGAGAAGGAACTGCGGGCGCTCGGGAAGATGGCGCAGGGACGGCGGCCGGATACGGTTTATATCGGCGGCGGCACTCCGACCACGCTGGAGCCGGATCAGCTGGAGCGGCTTCTGTGTGTGATCGAGGAGAGTTTTGACCTGGGACATGTGCTGGAATTCACCGTGGAAGCAGGGCGGCCGGACAGCATAACAGAAGAGAAGCTGCGTGTGCTGAGAAAACATCCGGTGACGAGAATTTCCGTCAACCCCCAGACCATGCAGCAGAAGACGCTTGATCTGGTGGGGAGGAAACACACGGTGGAGCAGACCGTGGAAGCATTTCGGATGGCGCGGAGCATGGGATTCGACAATATCAACATGGATCTGATCGCCGGGCTTCCGGGAGAGACGGTGGAGGACATGCAGGATACCCTTGCGCAGATCGAGGCTCTTGCCCCGGACAGCCTGACAGTGCACGCGCTTGCCATCAAGCGGGCGGCGCGGTTCGGCCAGGAAGGAAGAACCGCCAATCTGCATGAGGAGATATCCCGGATGGTAGACACGGCGTATGAAGGCGCAAGAAAAATGGGGCTCGCTCCCTATTATCTCTACCGGCAGAAGAATATTGCCGGAAATTTCGAGAATGTGGGGTATGCAGAACTTGACAAAGCCGGAATATACAATATACTGATTATGGAAGAAAAACAGTCTATCCTTGCGGCGGGCGCGGGAGCTTCGACAAAGATCCTGCTGAAACATCCGATCATAAAGGAAGGCGGAAAAGAAGCCAATCTGATCCGCGTGGAGAACGTCAAGAGTGTAAATGACTATATCAGCCGGATCGATGAAATGATAGAGCGAAAAGGAGAATGGATATGGCGCTGAAGAAGAAACCGGTCACAGGTATGAAGGACATGATGCCTGCGGAGATGGAAGTCAGGGATTATGTGATCAGCCTGATCAAAGACACTTATAAATCATTCGGGTTCTCCTCCATTGAGACCCCCTGTGTGGAACATATCGAGAACCTGTGCAGCAAGCAGGGCGGAGATAACGAGAAACTGATCTTCAAGATTCTCAAAAGAGGAGAGAAACTGAAGATCGATGAGGCGAAAGAAGAGACGGATCTGGTTGACGGGGGACTGCGCTATGATCTGACCGTGCCTCTTTCCAGATATTATGCAAACCACGCTAACGAGCTGCCCTCCCCGTTCAAGGCGCTGCAGATGGGCAATGTATGGCGCGCGGACCGTCCGCAGAGGGGAAGATTCCGCCAGTTCATGCAGTGTGATATCGATATCCTCGGTGAGCCGTCAAATCTGGCGGAGATCGAGCTGATCCTGGCGACGACCAGCCTGCTCGGAAAACTGGATTTCCATAATTTCACCATCCGCATCAATGACCGCCGTTTCTTAAAGGCAATGGCGGCTTACAGCGGATTCGAGGAGAAAGATTATGACAGCGTATTCATCACGCTGGATAAGATGGACAAGATCGGACTGGACGGCGTGGCTTTGGAGCTGAAGGAGAACGGATATGCGGAAGAGTCGGTTGAGAAGTATCTTAAGCTTTTTGAAGAGATTACAGGCGATGTGGAAGGCGTCAGAATGTGTAAAGAGAAATTACAGGGCTTTCTTGCGCCTGAAGCGGCGGATGGGCTGGAAATGATCATCACAGCTGTGGAGAAAGAGAAGGAAGCGGACTTCCGCATGAAGTTCGACCCCACACTCGTGCGCGGCATGTCCTACTACACGGGAACCATTTTCGAGATTTCCATGGACGAGTTCGGCGGAAGCGTCGGCGGCGGCGGACGCTATGACAAGATGATCGGGAAATTCACCGGACAGGATACGCCGGCAGTCGGATTCTCCATCGGATTTGAGCGTATCGTCATGCTCCTTCTGGAGCGCGGCTACCAGGTGCCCACAAGCAGACCGAAGAAGGCGTTCCTTCTCGAGAAGAAGCTGCCTCAGGAGAAAGTACTGGAAGTGCTGGAGCAGGCGAGAGCAGAGCGCGCCGCGGGCAATCAGGTGATGATCGTAAATATGAAGAAGAACAAGAAGTTCCAGAAGGAACAGCTTGCAGAACAGGGATATACAGATATTACGGAGGTGTACAATGGCTGAATCAATGCAGGGACTGAAACGGACCCACCGCTGCGGTGAGCTTTCCGCAGCCAATGTGGGAGAAAAAGTAACCATCATGGGATGGGTGCAGAAGAACAGGAATAAGGGAGGGCTTGTCTTTGTTGATGTGCGCGACCGTTCCGGCATCATCCAGGTGGTATGCGAGGAAGGAAAGACGGACGCTGATCTTCTCGCAAGAGCGGCTTCCCTCCGCGCGGAATATGTGGTTGCGATTGTAGGAGAAGTGGCAAAACGTTCCGGAGCAGTGAACGACAAGATCGCGACAGGAGAGATCGAAATCCTTCCGACAGAGCTTCGCGTCCTTTCCGAATCTCAGACCCCTCCGTTCCAGGTGGAAGAGAATTCAAAGACAAAGGAAGAAGTGCGTCTGAAATACCGCTATCTGGATCTCAGAAGACCGGATCTTCAGAGAAACCTGATGATGAAGAGCCAGGTTATGACGCTGACACGCCAGTTCTTCTCAGAGGAAGGATTCCTGGAAATTGAGACGCCCATGCTCGGCAAGACGACTCCGGAGGGAGCGAGAGATTACCTTGTGCCGAGCCGTATCCATCCGGGATGTTTCTACGGACTGCCGCAGTCACCGCAGCTTTACAAACAGCTTCTGATGTGTTCCGGATTCGACCGCTACATCCAGATCGCGAGATGTTTCCGTGACGAGGACTTAAGAGCGGACCGCCAGCCGGAATTTACCCAGATCGATATGGAGCTTTCTTTTGTTGATGTGGATGATGTAATTGATGTAAATGAGAGATTCCTTGCGAAACTCTTCAAAGAAGTACTGGACGTGGACGTGCAGCTCCCGATCCAGCGCATGACATGGCAGGAGGCTATGGACCGCTTCGGTTCCGATAAGCCGGATCTGCGTTTCGGCATGGAGCTCAAAGACGTAACAGATGTTGTAAGAGACTGTGGATTCGGTGTGTTCACAGGCGCCATTGAAAACGGCGGAACCGTGCGCGGTATTAATGCCAAAGGACAGGGCGCGATGCCGAGAAAGAAGATCGACAAGCTGACTGCGTTTGTGAAGGACTACGGCGCAAAAGGTCTCGCGTACGTTGCTCTTCAGGAGGATGGAACCGTGAAGTCTTCCTTCGCAAAATTCATGACAGACGAGCAGATGGAGAATCTGATTAAAGCCATGGATGGAGAGCCGGGCGATCTGCTTCTGTTCGCTGCGGATAAGAATAAAGTTGTATGGGATTCCCTTGGAGCTCTTCGTGTGGAGCTGGCGAAACAGCTGGAGCTTCTGGACAAGAACGAGTACCGTTTCGTATGGATTACGGAATTCCCGCAGTTTGAGTGGAGCGACGAGCAGAACCGTTATCTGGCAATGCATCATCCGTTTACCATGCCGATGGAAGAGGATCTTCCTCTGCTTGAGGCAGGAGAGCTCGGCAAAGTACGCGCCAAAGCTTACGATATCGTTCTCAATGGAAATGAGATCGGCGGAGGAAGTGTCAGAATTCATCAGGACGATATCCAGGAGAAGATGTTTGAGGCACTTGGATTTACGAAAGAACAGGCGTACAGCCAGTTCGGATTTCTTATGGATGCGTTCAAATACGGTGTGCCGCCTCACGCAGGGCTTGCCTACGGTCTGGACCGTCTCGTCATGCTTATGGCGAAACAGGACAGCATCCGCGATGTAATCGCCTTCCCGAAGGTGAAAGACGCGTCCTGTCTGATGACAGAAGCGCCGACTCCGGCGGATGCAAAGCAGCTGGAAGAGCTGGGACTTCGGGTTGTGGAAGAGAAAGAAAATTAACATCTGGATAAATAAAGACATACAGATAAATACGGAAGTGGAAAAACCGTCTGGCAGAGTGAAATGCCGGCGGTTTTTTTCTTGAGATAACGGATCGGTTCGAGCCGCTCAGGCAGCCAAAGAGGGATGCTGCAACTTAAGAAATTCTTCAGAATTTAGTTAGTGAAAAAACCATTCCGAGCGGGTAGAATGGAGGTAGAACGTGAGAAAAGGAGGGGGACCGTGAAGAGAGTTATCAGTGTGAAAAATCTGTATAAACTCTATCGTGTTGGAGACTCGGTCGTCCATGCGCTGGACGGGGTGAGCTTCGAGATTTACGAAGGCGAGTTCTGTGCCATAGTAGGTACATCAGGTTCAGGAAAATCCACGCTTCTCAATATGCTTGCGGGACTGGAAAAGCCGACAAAGGGCGAGGTGGTGATCGCGGGACAGCATGTGGAGAAAATGAATGAGGATGAGCTGGTCCGGTTCCGGCGGGAAAACGTGGGATTTATCTTTCAGTCATTCCATCTGATCGGAACTATGAACGCACTGGAAAATGTGGCTATGCCTCTGATGTTTAAGGGAGAGCCGAGGAAAACGAGAATGGCGAAGGCGGATCGGATGCTGGACATGGTGAATCTGAAAAAACACAAGAAGCATCTGCCAAACCAGATGTCAGGAGGTCAGCAGCAGAGAGTGGGCGTGGCAAGAGCTCTTGTGGCAGATCCGCAGATCGTGTTTGCTGATGAACCGACGGGAAATCTGGATTCCCACACATCAGAAGATGTGATGAGGCTGATGCAGAGGATCGTAAGAGAACAGAACCGCACGCTGGTGATGGTGACACATGACAACCATCTGGCAGAATATGCGGATCGTGTATTCCATATTTCGGACGGCAGCATCATACGCATTGAAGAGAGAAAAAATCAGTATGAGGGAGGAAAAACACATGAAACTGCTTAAGAAACTGCAGGCAATACTGCTCTGTGCCATTTTTGTGTTTTCGGTGATGGCTCCAATGGGCGTGTATGCCGGGGAGAACACCGAGGCGGCTCAGGCTGTACAGGGTGAGACAACAGAGGGAGAAACGGAGAAGGACGGAGAGGACAGTGCGCTCCAGCAGATCTCTCTGAGCGTGGGAGACGGACAGGAAACCCCGGTATTTAAAGCGGGCGAGAAAGCGGTGCTTACCATCAATGTAATGAATAAGGGAAATGTTGAAGCCAGGAATGTTCGAATCTCTCCTGTTGTGGAAAGTACAGAGAAATGGCCGTTTGACATGAATAAGCTTAATTACGAGCTGGATCTGGGCAACATAGCCGCGGGAAAACAGGCTGCCGCTGTGTGGGGCAGCGAGAAAGATCCGCTTACCGTGAGAAGCGATGTGACGGGAAAATCCTATCAGCTGATCTTTAAAATTACATACGATGATGGAACGAAAGCTTATGAAACACAAAAATATGTGTTTGTAAAGACAACAGCGGCAGAAAAGCCGGCGGATGACAATAAAAACGAGACACCTCAGCAGCCGGATAATGCGGGGAACACCGGTGGAGGAAGTACTTCAGGCGGGACGGACGCATCTGCGTCCGGAGGAGTTTATAACGGAGATCCGGTTGTCTCCGGAGGCGGATCCGCAGCTTCGGGAAATGGTTCGGTTCCCCGTGTGATTGTGACTGGATTCGCCACAGAGCCGGGCGAAGTAAAAGCGGGAACGAATTTTAAACTGATTGTTCACCTGCAGAATACATCCAGGCAGACTGCGGTATCCAACATGCTTTTTGATTTCCAGGCTCCTGCTGCGGGGACAGACGCGGCTGCGGAGGCGCCGGCTTTTCTTCCGGTATCCGGATCCAGTTCAGTGTATCTCGACAGCATACCGGCAGGAGGAACGAAAGATATCTCCATAGATCTCAATGCGAGGGCGGACCTGGTACAGAAACCGTACAGCATTGCCATGACCATGAAATATGAGGATAAAGATGCCACACAGTACGACGGGGAATCCAGTCTGGCGATTCCGGTGAAGCAGGAAGCGAGATATGAGTTCAGTGAGATTCAGATCAGCCCGGAAACCGTGGCGGTAGGAGAAGAGGCAAATATTACCTGCAACCTGTACAATCTCGGCAGAGTTAAAATGTACAATGTCAAAGTAAGATTTGAAAGTGAGGCTATTGAAGGCCAGGAACAGTTTATCGGGAATCTGGAATCCGGATCATCCGGAACGATTGACGGAATCGTAACAGCGGTCGCCGAGTCTTATGATGAGAATAACTGCAAGATGATTCTCACATATGAGGATGATGCAGGAAATGAGACAACCGTGGAACAGCCTTTTACCATGATGGTTACTCCGGTGGATGAGATGGCCGGCATGGAGATGATGGGGGAAATTCCGGAGGAAACAGCCGGTTCTTCCCTGCCGGGAATCCTTGCGGTTATCGCTGCAATCATTGTGATTGCGGTGATTACGGCCGTCCTTGTTGTGAAGCACAGGAAAAAGAAGAGATTGGCAGAGGAAGAGGAGGAGTTGTTGGATGAGGTGGAGCGATCTACTGAGGATGAGCGCGAGCAGCCTTAAGCGGCGCAAGCTTCGTACTTTTCTCACAGTGCTCGGCGTGGTGATCGGGACTGCCTCTATCGTAGTTATGATTTCTCTGGGGCTTGGGCTTCAGCAGTCCATGTATGAGGAAGTAGAGCAGAGCGGAGGAACGACCAGTCTTACAGTAACGGGTCAGCAGGGCTACGGTATGGGGTCCGTATACATCGGTGTGTCCGGCATGGAAGAAGAACAGTCGGAAAAATATATTACCGATGATGTGATAAAGGAACTCTCTGCTTTGGAGCATGTCAGGAGCGCCGAGCCGGTTATCAATATTCAGGCGCTGGGACTGAAAGGAAACTATGAAGGATACCTTGATATTTACGGGATGAGCCCGTCGGCGCTTGAGGATCTGCACCTGGAACTGGAACCGGGCGGAAGACTGCCGGATCCGGACAGTCCGGAACTGGAACTTGTATACGGGAACGCTGTTATCATGAATTTTTATGATAAAAACACGGGCAGAGGATACTGGGACGGCGAGATGCCGGATATCGATTTACAGAATGACAAGATATTCCTGGTTCTTGATCAGGATACATATTATCAGTCTCAGTCTGCGGATGTGCTGGCAGGTTCTGCTGCGGACGGCAGTACCGGATCTGATGGAAGCGGCGGGAACACGGGCGGTCCGCAGACAGCCAGAAAACATGTTGTTCAGGCAAGCGGAGTGATTGCCGGAGGACCGGAAGCCTATAATGCAAATTCCTACAGTGTGTTCTGTGATATTACCCGGCTGAAGGAATATCTGAAGAAAGAATTCCGGGGCAGGGCGATTCCCGGACAGCCGACGACAAAAAGCGGGAAACCATACAGCAGATTTGTCTACACATCTGCAAAGCTGCAGGCAGATGATATGGAAAATGTAGAAGAGCTTTCCAATACGATCCGGAGTATGGGCTATAATGTGTCTTCGAATATCGAGTACATTAACGCCATGAAATCCCAGTTTGCCATGGTGCAGGCAGTGCTTGGCGGAATCGGCGCAGTATCCCTTCTTGTTGCGGCAATCGGTATAGCCAATACGATGCTGATGTCGATTTATGAGCGGACAAAGGAAATCGGAGTTATGAAAGTGATTGGATGCAGCCTGAAAAACATCGGTGAGATGTTCCTGCTGGAAGCGGCATTTATCGGGCTTGCAGGAGGTCTGATCGGAAATATTCTCAGTCTTCTGATGTCCGCGGGGATTAATGCGGTAGTTTCAGGAAGCGGTATGGTCTCCGGGGGAGCCGGGATATCCTATATCCCGCCGTGGCTGATGCTCCTTTCCATGGGATTTGCCGTACTTGTAGGTATGACAGCGGGATTTTTCCCGGCAATGCGTGCCATGAAGCTGAGTCCGCTGGCGGCAATACGGAGCGAATAGACAGCAGCAGGGCAGCACGCTGAACTGTAAAAAAACTCTTGACAAATGAAGAGCGGACAACTAGAATAGAACACATCAAAAGCAAAAACCGATGAGAAAGAGGAGTAGGCTTTAAAAGAAATTACAGAGAGCGGCAGATGGTGGGATTGCCGTATGGATTTTAATTCTGAATGGACTTTCGAGGGCGGTCTGAAATGTAAAGAGTAGGCGCCGCCGGGAACCGAACCCGTTATCAATCAGGAGCGTATGTTAGTACGTGCGAGAGTGGACAGTCAGTCAATTTGAGTGGTACCGCGATAATAAATGAGTTTATTACCGTCTCAGGCAGAAGGCCTGGGGCGGTTTCTTTATTTTAAGAAATATCCTGCGGATATCGTCGGGAGTTTCGTGGATCAGGTATGATGTCCATAAAATCGGCTCCTTTGCTTTTGCAGAAAATGAAAAGAAAAAGGAGAAAAAGAGAATGAAAAAGAAAGTGTTGGCAGTAATTTTGGGAGCAGCAATGATAATGAGTCTTGCGGCATGCGGATCCGGAAACACAGGATCCGATTCCGGTGATGGAACCTATACAATCGGTATCTCACAGTTTGCTGAGCACGGCTCGCTTGACAACTGCAGAGAAGGTTTTATCCAGGGTCTTGCAGAGGAAGGTTTCGTTGAGGGCGAGAATCTTACGATAGAAGTTGAAAATGCGGCGGCGGATCAGGGTACAACAAAGCAGATCAGTGATTCTTTCGTATCCGATGGAGTGGATCTGATCTGTGCAATCGCTACACCGAGCGCACAGGCTGCGTATAATTCGGCCATGGATACGGATATCCCGGTTGTCTATACTGCAGTGACAGATCCGGTGGAGGCGCAGCTGGCGGATGAGGACGGCACACCGGTAGGAAATGTAACGGGAACAAGTGATGAGCTTCCGATCAAGGCGCAGCTTGAGATGATCCGTGAGATTCTGCCGGATGCGGAAAATATTGGAATCATGTACACAACCAGTGAGGTGAATTCTGTATCAGCGCTTGCCACATATAAAGAGCTTGCCGGAGATTACGGTTTTAATATCGTGGATGTGGGTGTGACTCAGACAGCGGATATTTCTCTGGCGACAGATGATCTTCTTGACCAGGTGGACTGCCTGACCAACCTGACGGACAACACGGTTGTCAATTCCCTGGCTACGATTCTTGACAAGGCGAATGCGAAAAACATTCCGGTATTCGGCAGTGAGATCGAGCAGGTGCGAATCGGATGCCTTGCAGCGGAGGGGCTGGATTACATTGAACTTGGAAAACAGACCGGAAGGATGGCTGCTCAGATTTTAAAAGGTGAGGCAGAGGCTTCTGAGATGAACTATGAGACGATTACGGAACCTGGATTTTATGTGAACACAGCGGTTGCTGAAAACCTTGGAGTCACGGTCAGCGATGATCTGCTGGAGACAGCGGTGGAGAGCTTTGACAGCATTTCATCATAATTTAATCTAAGAATGTGGAAACAAACTGGAGGGGTTTGACTTTATGGGAATATATATGTCAATTTTGGAACAGGGGCTGATATACGGGATACTTGCCCTGGGCGTTTACATCACCTATAAAATACTGGATTTCCCGGATCTGACAGTGGACGGCAGCTTTCCGCTGGGCGCGGCGCTGACCGCAACCATGATCACAAAAGGCGTAAATCCGTATCTGACACTGCCGGCATCATTCCTGATCGGCGTGCTGGCGGGAATCTGTACCGGCCTGATTCATGTGAAATTTAAAGTAAGAGACCTGCTTTCCGGAATTATTATGATGACGGCTCTGTGGACCATCAATCTTCGTCTGGCAGGAACCGCAAATGTGCCGATCTTTGGAAATGACAGCATATTTGACAACGATTTTATCAACGGACTGATTCCGGAGTCCCTGTCATCATGGAACGTACTTATTGTGATCCTCGTCATCACGGTAATTATGAAAATCCTGCTGGATCTCTATCTGAAGACAAAGTCCGGATTCCTTTTAAGAGCAGTGGGTGACAACGATGTCCTTGTCACCTCTCTTGCAAAGGATCAGGGAAATGTAAAAATCCTGGGGCTGGCGATTGCAAATGGTCTTGTATCTCTGGCAGGATGTATCTTCTGTCAGGAAGAGAGGGTGTTCGAAATCTCAAGCGGAACAGGAGCGATCGTAATCGGTCTTGCCAGCGTTATCATCGGAACAAGCCTGTTCAAAAACCTGACATTTATGAAAGCGACGACGGCCGTACTGATCGGTTCCATTCTCTATAAGGCCTGTGTGGCGGCGGCGCTGAAGTTTTTCGAACCTCAGGATATGAAGCTGATCACAGCAGTGCTGTTCCTTGTGATCCTGATTATCGGTATGGAACGAAGAAAGAAGGTAAAGAAGAATGCTTGAACTTAAAGGAATTGATAAATATTATAATCCGGGCACGGTAAATGAGATGTGTCTCTTCGATAATTTCAATCTGACCGTGAAGGACGGCGAATTCGTATCTGTTGTGGGAAGCAACGGTTCAGGCAAGACTTCGATGCTGAACATTGTCTGCGGCAGCATTCCGGTGGAAAAGGGGCAGATTCTGATAGACGGAAAAGACATTACCGGTATGAAGGAATATAAGAGAAACCGGAAGATCGGACGCGTCTATCAAAATCCAGCTATGGGAACCTGTCCGTCTATGACCATCCTTGAAAACATGTCCCTTGCGGACAATAAAGGCGGATTCTACGGTCTCGGAAGAGGCGTGAACAGAGCGAGAAAAGACCATTACAGAGAACTGTTAAGCCAGCTTGGACTTGGACTTGAGAATAAAATGGACGTTCTCGTCGGGTCACTCTCCGGAGGACAGCGGCAGGCGCTGGCGCTTCTCATGTCAACCATGACGCCGGTTGATTTCCTGATACTGGATGAGCATACAGCGGCTCTTGACCCGAAGACAGCCGAGAACATCATGGAACTGACCGATAAAATCGTGAAAGAAAAGAATCTGACCACGATCATGGTAACTCATAATCTCCGCTATGCAGTAGAATACGGAAACCGTCTGCTGATGATGCATCAGGGACAGATTGTGCTGGATCTGGCAGGTGCGGAGAAAGATGCTGTGCAGGTGGATGATATACTGAAACAGTTTAATGAGATCAGTATAGAGTGTGGAAATTAAAAGAAAATCTGAGTTTGTCGAGATGGAAACCTCAGACAGAACAAGTCCGAAATCCGCAGGAGATCATTATTGAAAGTGCATTCTGCGGGAAGGGGATACCGGATTCGGTTCCGCTCCAGGATCCCCTTCCCTCCGAAAGACATTCGCGAATTATCTCCCGCGGATTTCTACGCTGTTCTAGTCGGTCAGTTTCCTGTTCGACATACTTGCGATTTAGAAGCCAGATAAAGCCGGCAGGATAATGACTAAGATCTATGAATTCAGACAGTCAGTTTTAACCCATATTGTCAAGTGTGAAATTTCATACCCCTTAGTCAATACCTTTCCGACCGCATCCATGCTTTTTCGAAATCTGATTTTGCTCTGACTCTTCCGATTTGAAGAACGCAGAGAACTGCGGAATATAAGTCTGGAATGCCCCTCCCCTTTGAATACGGCTTTACAAACTTTATTCCGCATTTCTCGGACGTTTTACTCTATCGAAGAATCAGACAAACTCAGATCTACATATTATAGTAATGAGCATAAATCCCATTTTTCGCCAGCAGTGATTCATGTGTCCCTCTCTCCGCGATCCCATCCTCGGTTATGACGATGATTTCATCGGCATTTCGGATGGTTGAGAGTCTGTGGGCGATTGTGATGGTAGTTCGGTCCTTTGAGAGCTCTTCGAGACTCTGCTGGATCCAGCGCTCGCTCTCATTATCAAGTGCGCTGGTTGCCTCATCCAGAATCAGGATCGGCGGATTTTTAAGGAAGACTCTTGCGATGGAGATACGCTGCTTCTGACCGCCGGAGAGACGGGCACCGCGTTCGCCGACGAATGTTTCGTATCCGTCCGGGAGTTCCTCGATAAAATCATGGATATTGGCGCGTTTTGCTGCCTCTATGATTTCATCCATGGATGCGCCGGGTTTACCGTATGCAATATTATCGCGGATTGTACCTGAGAACAGATAAACATCCTGCTGGACCATTCCGATCTGGCTTCTCAGGCTTTTAAGCGACAGTGTGCGAACATCTTTTCCATCAATTGTGACTTTCCCTCCGGTGACATCATAGAAACGTGGGAGAAGCGAGCAGATTGTTGTCTTCCCGCTTCCGGACGGTCCGACGAGGGCGACGGATTTCCCTGCAGGGATTTCGAATGACACGTGGGAGAGTACGGGGGTGTTGTCATCGCTGTAGTGGAATGAGACATCCTCATAGCAGACACGGCCTTTCACATTTGTGAGGGGGCGGGCATCCGGCGCATCTACGATTTCCGGGTCTGTTTCCATTACATCGAGGAAACGGCGGAAACCGGCGAGTCCCTTCTGCATCATCTCAATGAGTTCCACGAGGATCTGGATCGGACTGATAAATATACCGATATACAGGGCATACATGGCGAGATCCCCCACGTTCATAAGTCCGTGAGCGATGAGGTATCCTCCGAATACAAGGGTTACCAGATACATCATTCCCTGGAAGAACAGGTTCCACCCCATGAAGCTTCCCATGCAGTTGTAGTTATTTTTCTTTGATATGAGGAAAGCATGGTTGCTTTTTCTGAACTTTTCCCTCTCAATATCTTCGTTTGCAAATGACTGTACGACCCGGATTCCGGCAAGTGTATCCTGAAGGCTTGAGTTCACGTCACCGATTTTCCTGCGGTTTTCCATAAAGGTTTCCTGCATTCTCTGATTCTGGCGGAATGAGAAGATGAACATGCAGACAACAAGCACGATCAGCGGAAAGGCAAGCCTCCAGTTGATCAGGAAGAGGAACACAAAGGAACCGATGATTTTCACAAGGGAAATGAACAGGTTCTCAGGTCCGTGATGTGCAAACTCCGCAATGTCGAACAGGTCGGAGACAAGTTTGCTCATCATCTGTCCGGAATTGTTCTGGCTGTAATAGGAAAAGGAAAGTTTCTCATAATGGTCAAAGAGCTGCTGGCGCATATCCCGTTCCATATTTGCGCCCATCATATGTCCCTGATAGCTTACATAGTATTTACACAGGCTCTGAACAATGTACATGACAAGCAGCCCGATGGCGATCAGCGGAAGGGCGCTGAGGATCACGCTGCTGTCTTCCGTGAAGAGGGTGTTGGTCAGAGTCCTGAGTATTTGCGGATAAGCCAGATCTACGATACTGATAAATGCGGCGCAGATCAGGTCAATAAAAAAGACCGTTTTATACGGTGCGTAATAGTCGATAAATTTTCTTATTGTATGCATGATATCACTCCTTATTAATGAACTGTTACCTCCACAATCTTAGCATATCATATACCACTTGACAAGAATGTCCCATCTGTAATAATTTAGTGAGGTGACAGTTCCATGGGCTGAGCGCCTGTATATGAGGAAAACAGCGGCGTAGCCGCAGTAAGCACGCCAGTGCGGTTTTCCGAATGGCGCGGCTGAACTGTTGTTAGGTGAGGTGACAGTTCCATCAGGCGGTGGAACAGGCACTGGAGAGACAGGAATCCGCGAACCGGAGAGAAACGGAGAAGTTACGAAGTATGGAGAGAAGAGAGAATGAGATATATCTGGCACCGCTGGAGGGGATTACCGGGTGGATCTACAGGAATGCAGTATATGAGTGTTTCGGTGGATTTGACAAGTATTTTATCCCGTTTATCAAACCGAATCAGATGGGAAATCTGAGCAGCAGAGAGAAGAAGGATATCCTGCCGGAACATAATCAGGGGATGCGGGCAGTGCCGCAGATACTGACAAACCGTGCGGATGATTTTATAAGGACAGCGGAGAAGCTGGAGGAATACGGATATAAGGAAGTAAATCTCAATCTGGGATGCCCGTCAAAGACCGTGGTCAGCAAGGGACGAGGTTCCGGATTTCTTGCATATCCGGACAGACTGAACGCTTTCCTTGAAGAGATATTTGCGAAGACCAGAATCAGGATATCGGTGAAGACGAGAATCGGTGTGGAAGATCCCGGGGAATTTAAGAGGATTCTGGACATTTATAACCAGTATCCGATGGAAGAACTGATTATCCATCCGCGCCTTCAGAAGGATTTTTATAAAAACACGCCGAATCAGGACGTATTCGCAGAAGCTTTCATTTCCAGCCGCAATGCGGTCTGTTATAATGGCGATATTTTCACCGGTGAGGATTACAAAAGGTTTGAAAAACGGTTCCCGGAAGTGACCAGCATAATGATCGGGCGCGGCGTGCTCGCGGACCCGTCTCTGGCGCGTCAGATCCGGGGCGGGGCAGGAGCAAATAAAGAGGAACTCAAAAAGTTCCATGACATTCTGTACAGGGAATACTGCCAGGAAATGTCGGGCGATCGGACGATCCTCTATAAAATGAAAGAAATGTGGACTTATATGGCGCCGCTGTTTACAAACTCTAAAAAATACGCGAAGAAGATTAAAAAGTCGGAGAAATGCGCGGTATATGAAGAAGTGGTAAATGAACTCTTTGCAGAGGAAGATGTAGTAAATGGATAAAGTAAGTGAAATACCCCGGTGGATGTATTCAGGGTATTATTGAAAAAAAGCGTTCCCGTGTTCTTGCGGGGACGCTTTTTCACTTCAAAGGAACAGCTGCGGTTTTACTGTTCGTTCTGTTTTTTCAGGGATGCTTCCACGAATCCTTTGAAAAGTGGATGCGGGCGGTTCGGCCTTGATTTCAGTTCCGGATGCGCCTGTGTTGCGATAAACCACGGGTGAGACGGGATTTCAATCATCTCCACGATCCGGCTGTCCGGGGAGAGGCCGCACAGAGACATACCGTGATTCTCGAGGTCATCGCGATAGTCATTGTTGACTTCGTAGCGATGACGGTGTCTTTCGTGAATCTCTCTTGTGCCATAGAGCTTCTCTGCGAGAGAGCCCTCTTTGAGGACACAGGGGTAGGAGCCGAGACGCAGCGTGCCTCCGATATCCTCGATGCCGATCTGATCCGGCATGATATGGATGACAGGATGCGTTGTATCCGGTTTCAGCTCCATGCTGTGGGCGTCTTTGAATCCGACCACATCGCGGGCAAACTCCACGATCGCCAGCTGCATTCCGAGGCAGAGACCGAGGAACGGGATGTTGTTCGTGCGCGCGTAGCGGATTGCGATGAGCATTCCGTCTATACCGCGGTCGCCAAACCCGCCGGGCACGAGGATTCCGCTCACATCGGCGAAGAGTTCTTCGGCATTTTCTTCGGTTACAGTCTCAGAATCAATCCATTTAATGTTCACAGTTGTGTGAGAGTAGATTCCACCGTGCTTCAGGGCTTCCACAACACTGATGTAGGCGTCATGGAGCTGGGTATATTTCCCGACGAGGGCAACGGTGACGTCCTGGGTCGGGTGACGCAGGTTGTCTACCATATCGGTCCAGTCTTTGAGGTCCGGTTCCGGGCAGTCAAGATGGAGACATTCGCAGACCACCTGCGCCAGATGTTCTTTCTCCATTGCCAGCGGCGCCTCGTAGAGATATTCTACATCGAGATTCTGCAGGACATGGCTGGCGGGAATATTGCAGAACAGAGAGATCTTGTCCTTCATGCCTTCGGTGAGCGGATACTCAGATCGGCATACAATGATGTCCGGCTGGATTCCCATGCCCTGAAGTTCCTTGACACTGGCCTGAGTCGGTTTTGTCTTCATCTCCTGTGAAGCGCGAAGATAAGGAATAAGGGTGACATGGATGAGGATTACATTTTCAGGTCCTTTCTCATGCTGGAACTGACGGATCGACTCGAGGAAAGGCTGGCTCTCGATATCGCCCACGGTTCCGCCCACTTCGATGATCGCGATCTCAGTGTTTTCAGCAGCCGGATTTCTGTAAAATCTGCTTTTGATCTCATTGGTGATATGAGGGATTACCTGAACCGTTCCTCCGCCGAAGTCTCCGCGGCGCTCTTTCTGGAGTACAGACCAGTAGATCTTTCCAGTGGTGACATTCGAGTTTTTCGTCAGGCTCTCATCGATAAAACGTTCATAATGACCGAGATCCAGGTCTGTTTCCGCACCATCGTCTGTCACAAAGACTTCGCCGTGCTGAACCGGGTTCATGGTGCCGGGATCTATGTTGATGTACGGATCGAATTTCTGCATGGTGACCGTATAACCGCGGGCTTTCAGAAGACGCCCCAGAGATGCGGCTGTAATTCCTTTCCCGAGACCGGATACAACGCCGCCGGTGACAAATACATATTTTACTGCCATAATAATTGCCCTCCTGTAAGATGCTGATGAATTTGTTCCTGAAAGCAACGATTCAGCCTGCCCTGTTCGTACAGATGAACTGGTATGCCGGCTGAATTGTTGCCCTAAAAAAGAGTACAGTCTGACCATGGGTATCTCTCTGCGCCATTGCAGAATACCGGATATGGTCAGACTGTAACGTCTTTTCTAAAAAATACTTATATAGTATACACCTCTGAGTGCAAAAAGTACAGCATTTTTTTACGAGGTAATTTTATCCAAGCAGCACATGCTCAAATACTGCTTCGCAGGTGAGCTGAACGCCGAGTTTCTTAAAGATCTTGATATCTACATCTGAAAGAAGCACGGATGTATGCGCCTGGCAGCCATCCAGTTTGGGAAGCTGGGAGAGTGCGAGACGTGCCTCCGGGTTCTGTGCTGCGCTGGCGGACAGCGCGATCAGTACCTCATCCGTATGAAGACGCGGATTCTTGCTCTTCAGGTAGTCGACTTTTAATTTCTGGATCGGCTCAATGGATTCAGGTGATATAATGTGCTTTTCATGGTCGATTCCAGCAAGTTCCTTGAGAACATTCAGAAGAAGAGCGGCGGAGGCGCCGAGCAGGTTCGTTGTCTTTCCTGTGACGATTCTTCCGTCTTCCAGTTCCATGGCAGCTGCCGGTCCGCCGGTCTCTTTCGCGCGTTCCAGAGCGCTTACGGTTACTTTGCGGTCAGCGGTTGAAATTCCTGCCATATTCATGAGCAGCTCGATCTTCTGAGCTTCCTTGTCCGAAGTGTTGCCTTTGACAAGCTCGTTGAGAGCCGCATAATAGCGGCGGATGATCTCCTGGCAGGAAGCCTTGCGGCAGACTTCATCGTCGCAGATGCAGTTTCCGGCCATGTTTACGCCCATATCAGTAGGTGATTTGTAGGGGCTTTCCCCGTAGATTTTTTCGAATATTGTATTGAGTACCGGGAAGATCTCCACATCCCTGTTGTAATTAACCGTTGTTTCTCCGTAGGCTTCCAGGTGGAACGGGTCAATCATGTTAATGTCATTTAGATCTGCCGTTGCCGCTTCATACGCAAGGTTAACCGGATGCTTCAGCGGCAGGTTCCAGATCGGGAATGTCTCGAATTTGGCATAGCCTGCACGGATGCCTCTTTTGTGTTCGTGATACAGCTGGGAAAGGCAGGTGGCCATTTTTCCGCTTCCCGGTCCCGGCGCTGTGACGATGACGAGCGGACGGCTTGTGCGGATATAGTCGTTTTTTCCATAACCTTCTTCGCTGATAATAAGCGGGATATTGGATGGATACCCAGGTATAATATAATGAAGATATACGGGAATATCCAGTTTCTCAAGCCTGTTTTTGAACAGGAGAGCAGACTCCTGACCGGAAAACTGAGTGATCGTCACACTGCCGACATAAAGTCCCTGATCCCGATATGTCTGGATCAGACGGAGAACATCGGAGTCATAGGTGATTCCAAGATCCCCGCGGATCTTATTCTTTTCGATATCTTTCGCGCTGATTACGATGACGATCTCGGCCTGATCGCTCAGTTCCTTGAGCAGGCGGAGTTTGCTGTCGGGAGAAAATCCCGGAAGAACACGGGATGCGTGGAAGTCATCAAAAAGCTTTCCTCCGAATTCGAGGTAAAGCTTGTTGTCGAAATGACCGATTCTGGTACGGATGTGTTCAGACTGCATTTTCAGGTATTTTTCATTATCAAAACCAATTTTCATTTTTAAACCCCCAAGTGTATAGTTTGTCAAACTCATGAAAACGCTCGCTCGAAAATTCATGCGAGTATGATTTCCTCTCACGGCCGGTTTCATGGCTGAACTCTTACGGACATATTTCGTACCCAGTATACTATAAAAACTCATGGATTTACAATATTTTCATAATCTTTTTATTGATTTATGCAAAACCTGTACTTATAATGATAATATCTGATTTTAGGAGGCAAAGAATGGATAATAAGGATAATAAAAATAATCCGAACCATAACCGGCAGGGCTGGGGAATTATCCTCATTACAACCCTGCTGGTAACATTTATGGTGATGGGTTTCTATTCTCTGATGAGCGGATCCGGCCCTGAAGAGATCACATATAACGAATTCCTGACCATGCTGGATGACGGGGAAGTACAGAAGGTTACTCTGAACAGCAACAGGATTTATATTACTCTGACAGATGAGGCGCGAAGCGAGAACCAGCAGAGCGCAGCCGGAACAGACGGATCGGACAGCCTGATGGGGCAGCTGGAACAGCAGGTGCAGTCACAGGGCGGAAACACAGAAACCGAACATGATCCGGATTATTATACAGGTTATGTTAATGATTATACACTTCCTCAGCGTCTGGAAGATGCGGGCGTGGAATTCGGAAGTGAGACTACAAACACGATGGGGCAGCTGTTCCTGGAGATGTTTGTGACACTGATTCTTCCGATCGGGCTGATGGCGCTCCTGCTCGGATATTTCATGAAGCGCGTGACAAAAGGCGGCGGCATGATGGGAGTCGGGAAAAGCAATGCCAAGATGTATATGGAGAAGGAGACAGGAGTTACATTCCAGGATGTGGCAGGCGAGGATGAGGCGAAAGAGTCGCTTCAGGAAGTGGTTGACTTTCTCCATAATCCCGGGAAATACAGCGGAATCGGCGCGAAACTTCCGAAGGGCGCGCTCCTCGTAGGACCGCCGGGAACTGGGAAGACTCTGCTTGCAAAGGCAGTGGCAGGAGAGGCAAAAGTGCCGTTTTTCTCTCTGTCAGGTTCCGCTTTTGTGGAAATGTATGTAGGTGTCGGCGCATCGCGTGTAAGAGACCTTTTCAAACAGGCTCAGCAGCAGGCGCCATGTATTGTATTTATTGATGAGATCGATGCCATCGGAAAGACCCGTGACAGTATGATGGGAGGCAATGATGAGAGGGAGCAGACCCTCAATCAGCTCCTGGCGGAGATGGACGGATTTGATACAAACAAGGGGCTGCTCATTCTTGCAGCGACAAACCGTCCGGAGATTCTCGATCCGGCGCTTCTGCGTCCGGGACGTTTTGACCGCCGCATTATCGTGGATAAGCCGGACCTGAAAGGAAGAATTGATATCCTGAAGGTGCACGCAAAAGACGTTCGGATGGACGAAAGTGTTGATCTGGAGGCAATCGCCCTTGCCACATCCGGCGCAGTGGGATCTGATCTTGCCAACATGATCAACGAGGCTGCTATCAACGCCGTGAAGCATGGCAGACAGGTTGTCAGCCAGAAGGATCTTTTCGAGGCTGTTGAGGTGGTTCTGGTCGGAAAAGAGAAGAAAGACCGCATTATGAGCAAGGAGGAGCGGCGGATTGTCTCCTACCACGAGGTAGGACATGCACTTGTGACTGCTCTTCAGAAAAATACGGAACCCGTGCAGAAGATCACGATTGTGCCGAGAACAATGGGGGCGCTGGGTTATGTGATGCAGACGCCGGAAGAAGAGAAATTCCTCAATACAAAGAAAGAACTGGAAGCTATGATTGTTGTGGCTCTCGGTGGACGCGCTGCTGAAGAGCTTGTATTTGACACAGTGACAACCGGAGCGGCAAATGATATTGAGCAGGCGACCAAGATTGCCCGCGCGATGATCACTCAGTATGGAATGTCCGAGCGTTTCGGTCTGATGGGGCTTGAATCCATTCAGAACCGTTATCTGGACGGAAGAGCCGTGTTAAACTGCGGAGATGCCACTGCAGGCGAGATCGATGAGGAAGTCATGAAGATGCTCAAAGGCGCTTACGCTGAGGCAAAACGCCTGCTTTCCGAGAACAGGGAAGCACTTGACAAGATTGCGGCATTCCTGATTGAAAAAGAGACGATCACAGGAAAAGAGTTCATGAAGATCTTCCGTGAAGTGAAGGGGATCCCGGAACCGGAAGAGAGTGAATCCGAGAATCCGAAAGAGCGTGAAGGACGGATTGTCATGAAGCCTGTGGAACTGCCGGATAATCTGGAGACGGCGACAACGGAGCCTGTGGAGCAGGAAGATCCGGCTGCTGAAAACGCAGAAGAACCGGAGTCTGCAGAACTGCCGGATTCCGGAAAAAATGAAGAGATGAATGACACGGATTCAGTCATCGGCTGAACTGTTGTGTAAGATGGAAAAGGACAGGAGAAAGCTCTTGTCCTTTTTTCTGTGAGACAGTATAATAAAAAACATGGAAAATAATAATTTTAATATACAGGAAGAATTAAAAAAACTCCCCGGACGTCCCGGGGTTTATATTATGCATGATGAGAAGGATAATATCATCTATGTCGGGAAAGCGATCAGCCTGAAAAACCGGGTGCGGCAGTATTTTCAGAGCAGTCGGAACAAGGGAGTAAAGATTGAACAGATGGTGACCCATATCAGGCGCTTTGAATACATTGTGACGGATTCGGAGCTGGAAGCGCTTGTTCTGGAATGCAATCTGATTAAAGAGCACCGTCCGAAATATAACACAATGCTTATGGATGACAAGACGTATCCATTCATAAAAGTTACTGTGAATGAGGCTTATCCGAGAGTGCTGCTCTCAAGAAAAATGCTCAAGGATAAGGCAAAGTATTTCGGTCCTTTCACAAGTTCACAGGCTGTCCGGGATACCATAGATCTGATTCACAAGCTGTATCATGTGAGAAGCTGCAACAGAAACCTTCCGCGGGACATCGGGAAGGAGCGGCCTTGTCTGAACTATCATATCAAGCAGTGTGAAGCGCCCTGTCAGGGATATATCTCTCAGGAAGAGTACAGAAAATCCATCGATGAAGTGATCCGTTTCCTGAACAGCAGCTATGATTCGATTCTGGGCGAGCTGGAAGAAAAGATGAATGCGGCTTCCGAGGCGCTGGAGTTCGAGAGAGCTATCGAGTACAGAGAACTGTTAAGCAGCGTGAAAAAAGTGGCGCAGAAGCAGAAGATCACAGATTCAAGCGGGGAGGACCGGGATGTGCTGGCAGTTGCTTCGGGAGAGGAGGATGCTGTCGTACAGGTATTCTTTATCCGCGGCGGGCGTCTGATCGGAAGAGACCATTTTTATCTGAAGATTGCGAAAGATGAGACGCGTTCGGCGATTCTGGACAGTTTTATCAAGCAGTATTATGCGGGAACCCCTTATATACCCGGCGAACTGATGCTTCAGGAAGAAGTAGAGGATCAGGAACTGCTTGGAACGTGGCTGAGCACAAAACGCGGACAGAAAGTTGTGCTCCGGGTACCAAAAAAAGGGACAAAAGAAAAACTGGTTGAACTGGCGGCTGAAAATGCCCGGCTTGTACTGAGCAAGGACAAGGAACGGCTGAAACGGGAAGAGGGGAGAACGATCGGCGCGGTTAAGGAGATCGCGGCTCTGCTCGGGCTGGATGGAATTACCCGTATGGAAGCATATGATATTTCCAATACAAATGGTTTTGAATCCGTCGGATCCATGGTCGTATATGAGCGGGGAAAACCGAAACGCAATGATTACCGGAAGTTCAAGATCAAAGGAATCAAAGGCGCGGACGATTACGGGAGCATGAGGGAGGTTCTTACGAGACGATTCACCCATGGACTGCGGGAGCGGGAAGAGAGTCCGGAACTCGGGAAATTTACTGTGTTTCCTGATCTGATTCTGATGGATGGAGGAAAAGGGCAGGTAAATGTAGCTCTTCAGGTTCTGGATGAACTGCATCTGAATATTCCGGTGTGCGGAATGGTCAAGGATGATTATCACCGCACGAGAGGACTCTACTATCATAATGAAGAGATCCCGATCGATAAGACGTCAGAGGCGTTCCGGCTGATTACAAGGATACAGGATGAGGCGCACCGGTTCGCGATCGAATACCACCGGCAGCTGCGCGGGAAAGGACAGGTACACTCTATCCTGGATGATATAGAAGGAATCGGACCGGCGAGAAGAAAGGCGCTGATGCGCAATTATCTGAGCCTGGACGCGATTCGTGAAGCCAGCGTGGAAGAACTTGCGAAAATACCGTCCATGAATGAAAAAGCAGCAGAATCAGTGTATAACTTTTTTCATTAGTGTGGTATTATAATAAAAGTAACGAAAGCAGAAAAGGAGAAAATCTATGGAACACGGGATTAGATTAAGCGAAATAGTAGAAAAAATGGACTTGAAAAATCTGACGCCTGAGGTGGACATGATTGAAAAAGAAGTCTTCATACCGGACGTGAACAGACCTGCGCTGCAGCTGGCCGGATTTTTCGACCATTTTGACTCAAATCGGGTACAGATTATCGGAAATGTGGAATATACCTATGTTCAGACGCTGACGGAAGAGCGGAGAGAGGAGATTTATGAAAAATTACTTCAGCATCCGATTCCATGTATTGTATTCTGCAGAGATATGGAGCCGGACAAAGTCTTTCTCGAGAAAGCGATAAAGTATGGTGTGCCGGTGTTCAAGACACCGAAGCAGACGTCCGGGTTCACAGCTGAGATCATCCGGTGGATGAACGTAAGGCTCGCACCGTGTATTTCCATTCACGGCGTCCTTGTGGACGTATACGGTATCGGCGTGCTGATCATGGGCGAGAGCGGAATCGGAAAAAGCGAGGCTGCTCTTGAGCTGATCAAGAGAGGACACCGTCTGGTAACAGATGACGTGGTGGAGATCCGCAAGGTCAGCGAGGAGACGCTGGTAGGATCTGCTCCGGATATCACGAAGCATTTCATTGAGCTGAGAGGAATCGGCATTGTGGATGTAAAATCCATGTTCGGTGTACAGAGCGTAAGAGAGACACAGAACATTGATCTGGTTATCACACTGGAGGAGTGGAGCAGGGATAAGGAATATGACCGTCTCGGACTGGAAGAAGAGTACACGGAGTTCCTTGGAAACAAAGTTGTCTGCCATCGCATCCCGATCCGTCCGGGAAGAAATCTTGCCATTATAACAGAGTCAGCGGCAGTAAACTACAGACAGAAACAGATGGGATATAACGCGGCTCAGGAGCTCTATAAGAGAGTGCAGGAGAATCTGGCAAAAAAGAGAAAATAAAAAATATAATAAATATAAAAAAGAGAAGAGGAGAAAGAGAAAATGAAATACTGTTTTGGCGTTGACATCGGAGGAACAACAGTAAAAATGGGACTGTTCGAGGAGAATGGAACGATCCTGGACAAGTGGGAGATTACAACAGACACCTCGGAGGAGGGAAAATACATCCTTCCGAATATTGCCGCATCCATTGAGAATAAGATCGAGGAGCATAAGATCGCAAAAGAAGACATCGCAGGCATTGGCGCAGGTGTTCCTGCACCGGTTACGTCAGAAGGCGTTGTCAACGGAAGCGCGAACCTGGGCTGGACTTACAAAGAAGTGAAAAAAGAGCTGGAGGAGCTGACCGGACTGAAAGCAGCGATCGGAAATGACGCCAACGTGGCAGCACTCGGAGAGATGTGGAAAGGCGGCGGCGCCGGAGAGAAGAACATGATCATGGTGACATTGGGAACCGGAGTCGGCGGCGGCGTGATCATTGACGGAAAGATGCTGGTCGGAGAGAACGGCGCAGGCGGAGAAATCGGACATCTCTGTGTGAACTATGAAGAGACAGACCGCTGCGGATGCGGAAACAGAGGATGTCTTGAACAGTATGCTTCCGCTACCGGAATCGTGCGACTGGCAAAACAGAAACTTGGTCAGGAGATGAGACCGACGATCCTGAACAAGGAGGACGTCACTGCAAAAGATGTGTTTGATGCAGTGAAAGCAGGAGATGAAGTTGCAAAAGAGATCGCTGTTGTATTCGGAAGATATCTGGGATACGGCCTTGCCAACCTGGCAGCAGTCGCTGATCCGGCTGTATTTGTAATTGGCGGGGGTGTTTCCAAGGCAGGCGAAGTGCTGATCCCTTACATAAGAGAGCCTTATATGGAACGGGCGTTTTTCGCGGATAAGAATGTAAGATTCGTTCTTGCGAAACTGGGCAATGACGCGGGAATCTGCGGCGCGGCAAAACTGGTTCTTGACAATGAATAAAAGCATGTTGGCTGTTATTCTTTAACAGAATTTCATACAAAAAAAGGATGTGCGTCTGATGTCAGGACGCACATCCTTTTTTGTCATTTATTATTTTTCGTGCAGCTTTTGATCAGAGTTTCTGCGATTTTTTGTCAGTCAGTACTCTGGGCAGCAGCGCCGCCGGAATCGGATGGAGTATCCGGAGGCGTTTCACCGCCTGTGGAACCTCCAGGTCCCTCAGAACCGTTGCCCGGATCTGTTGAAGATCCCGGATCCGAAGGTGTACCCGGATCTGTTGAAGATCCCGGATCTGAAGGTGTTGAGGAACTGCTTCCCGCGTTCGAAGACGAGCTTGATGAACTCGAGGAAGAACTGCTCTTGTTATCGTCTTCATCTTCCGGATCTTCCTCTTTTTTGGTAACATGTCCCGCACAGCTCTGTGTCGGTACAGTGCTTGAATCGAAATATTCTGTCAGAGACGGACATCCGTTCACTGCGAGAAGTCCGGTCTGAGTACAGATTGTTTTCCTTACCACAGATGAAGGCATCTCGAAATCTTTATCCGGGAGCCCTTCATGGATCCGGCTCATAATGTTCCGCCAGATTGTCATATGCCATGACTGGCTCAGATTTTCCATGTGTTTGCTCTCATCGTAGCCGCCCCATACAGAAGCTGTGTAGTACGGTGTATATGCGGAAAGCCATAAGTCTGTACTGTTCTCGGTTGTACCTGTTTTACCTGCCACGTGCATATTGCTCAGACGGGCGGTTGTACCGGTACCGCGGCTGATAACATCTTCCATTGCGCTTGTCAGAAGATAAGCGGTAGACTCCTTGATTACTTCGTGAGTAGCAGGAGCGGAGTTGTCGATCAGCACGTTTCCGTCATGGTCAAGAATCTGTGTATAGAGGGTTGGCTCTGTGTAGGTTCCGCCGTTCGCGATTGCCGCGTATGCCGCTGTCATCTCCAGGTTATAGACACCTCGTGTGATGCCGCCAAGCGCTGTTGACTGAGCGATATCAGACATGCCCGGATAGTTCGGATCATCGTTTACCAGCGTGGTGAAACCAAAGTTTTCAAGATATTCAAAGCCTTTTTCCAGACCGACTGTCTCTGTCAGTGTTCTTACTGCGCATACATTCATGGAATGTTCAATCGCATAGCGCACTCGGGTATTGCCTCTGTAGACGCCGTCCCAGTTGTTAACCTGCTGGCCGCTGGCGTATTTGTACGGCTCGTCCTTGATTGTAGTAGCAAGAGTCATGCCGCATTCATTGAGTCCGGGCGCGTAGGTGGAAAGAATCTTAAAGCAGGAACCAGGCTGCCTTGTAGAACCGGTTGCACGGTTCAGGGAGAGACTGGTTGTCTTCTCGCCGCGTCCGCCCACGATGGCTTTCACCTGCCCGGTATACTGGTCCATAACAACAACAGATGTCTGGGGCTGAAGCGTGATGTTGAGGTTCTCGTCAATGTAGTCCCCGGCGTCTGTGTTGATGCCGAGTGTTCCTTTGTACTCATCCACAGCAGCCTGTGCGTCTTCCTGTGAGCTGAATACGAGCGGGTTGGAATCGTTTCTCGTAGATTCCAGATAGCTTGCGAGGTTCTCTTTGCTGTAGTTCTCAACAGAACCGTCCGCACGGTAAACTGTGAGCGCGTATTCGACTCCGTACTCTGTGATCGGGTAGTTTGATTGATCTGCAACCACCTCATCACAGATCTGCTGGATCGCAGTGTCCTGCGTGGAGCGGATTGTAAGACCGCCGCTGTAGAGCAGGTTGTATGCCTGTGCCTCGGAGTATCCTTTTTCCGTCATAAGATCATCGATCACATCTTCGATCAGAGCGTCTGTAAAATAAGAGTACGGCGAAGCGTCATCGGTTGCAGCGGATGTCTGAAGAATCCGGTCATAAACCGTATCCGCGATTGCCTCATCGTATTCCGCCTGGGTGATGTAGCCCTGGTCAAGCATATTGCCGAGAACGATATTGCGCCGTTCCGCGTTTGCCTCCGGATTCGTCACAGGATCATAGTACGTAGGATTCTGAGTGATTCCGGCGATAACCGCGCACTCGGAGAGAGTCAGATCAGCGACGTCCTTGTTGAAATAGCGGTTCGCGGCAGTCTGTACACCATAACATCCCTGGCCCAGGTTGATCGTGTTCATGTAGGCTTCCAGAATCTGCTCTTTGCTCATCTCTTTTTCAATCTGAAGAGCGAGATACTGTTCCTGCAGTTTTCGCTCCAGCCGGTCGAAGAACGTCTCCTCGTTGACAAAGTCAGGGAATACGTTGTTTTTAATCAGCTGCTGAGTCAGCGTGCTGGCACCCTCTGTGAAGTCAAATCCGTTGCTGATGCCAACGAAACCGGCACGGATAATACCCTGAAGGTCGATTCCGTTATGCTCGTAGAAACGTTCGTCCTCAACCGCCACGAAAGCGTGCGGGAGATACTCAGAATTCACAGTGATCTCCTCATATGTCTTGTAGATACGATTGGAATCAGCGTCACTGAGCGATTCAAGAACATTTCCGCTTTGATCGGTAACATAGCTTGTATATCCTTTGGGAAGGATGTCATCTGCCGTTACAGCTGGTGTGTTGTCTATAATATTTTTCGCAAAGACAGCAGCGCCGATGACACATATGATTCCCAGAAGGAGTATGCAGATGATCAGAGCCTTAAAGAAACGGACTCCGACACGTTTCTGCTTCCTCTTCCTCTTGGAAGAGATATTCTTCTTTCTCCTGGAAAGATTATTAGTTCCGTAATTCACGAATAACATCCTCCTTTTCAACTCTTATGATTATATCAAAGATACGGGGCTAAATAAAGCAGAAATTAAAATCTTCATATTTTCATAATAAAATACTTTGGATTCTGTATACAATGTTTAAAATGTCTGCTATAGTATGAAAGGCGGAGTAATCCGCAGTAATTCAGATGAAAATGCGCAGGAGAGTGATCGGATGGATAGTTACCGTACAATAAACGCAGAGGGAACCGGGGAGATCGTGGAGAAAAAATCAAGGTTCATTGCCCGCGCTTTCCCGGTCAGGGATGAAAGCGAGGCGTTTGCTCATCTTGAAGAGATAAGAAAACAGCACTGGGACGCGCGGCATCACTGCTGGGCTTATGTAACAGGAAGGAATCCCGCGACGGAGAGGATGAGCGATGACGGGGAACCTGCAGGCACAGCGGGAAAACCTATCCTGGAAGTAATAAGGGGACGGGAACTGACAGATGTGTTTATCGTGGTGACCCGGTATTTCGGCGGGACGCTTCTCGGCACCGGCGGACTCGTGCGGGCCTACACGGCAGCGGCGGCAGCGGCGCTTTCCAATACTGAAATTATAACCAATATCCGCGGAATTAAACTGAAAATTACCACGGATTACACCGGGCTTGGGAAAATCCAGTACCTTCTGGCGCAGAGAAGTCTGCAGATCCTGGATACGGAATACAGCGATCATGTGGAGCTGACGGTTCTGGTGCCGGATGACGAGCAGGGAGTTCTGTTAAAAGAGATAATGGAAGGCACAAACGGACAGGCTGAGACAGAGACAGTGGAAGAGTGCTGGTTTACAAAGTAACGGGGAAAGAAAACAGCAGATAGAAAAAGAAAACAAAATGAGACGCGCCGCATCGACTTTGACAGTCTGTGCGGCGCCATCTCATTTATATGTGATCTGCAATGAAAACATGATTGCTGCCATGCTGTCGTCAACGGACAGCTTATGGCTGAAATCTTATGAAAATTCCGGTTCGATCAGACCGAATGAACCGTCGTTTCTCTTGTAAACAACATTGACTTCGTCTGTCTCTGCATTGGAGAATACGAAGAAACTATGACCGAGCAGCTCCATCTGGAGGCATGCGTCTTCCGGATACATTGGTTTGATTCCGAATTTTTTTGTCCGGACGATACGGATCTCATCGTCTTCCGGTGATTCTTCCTCGGATTCGATGAATTCCTTGCGGATGCTGCCTGTCTCAGCAGCGGAAGTGGGATGCCCCTGATTTCTTGCAACCAGCTTGTTTTTGTATTTGCGCAGCTGGCGTTCGATGATCTCTTCCACAAGGTCGATGGATACATACATGTCATTGCTTGTCTGCTCAGAGCGGATAATATTTCCTTTTACAGGGATTGTCACCTCGATTTTCTGGCGGCCCTTCTCCACGCTGAGAGTTACAGTGATTTCTGTTTCAGGAGTGAAGTACCTTTCAAGTTTTCCTAATTTCTGTTCGATTGAATCTTTGAGTCCCGGTGTCACCTCAATGTTTTTTCCACTGATGATAAAATTCATGCTGTTCAACTCCTTTTTGTTTATACTTAACATAAACATTTGTAAAAAGCATGTTTATATTATGTAAATATTATAACATGGAACGGCTTTAATGTATAGAAAAAGAATCAATCATTTGGAATGATTGATTCTTTTTGAAATCCGGAATCCTGTTCCGGGCTATTTCATATTGCTGCGTTTGCGCATTCTGGAGTCCAGAATTTTTTTGCGGATGCGCAGTGATTTCGGCGTTACCTCGAGAAGCTCGTCTGTGTCGATGAAGTCAAGCGCCTGCTCCAGGCTTAAGATTCTGGGCGGAGTGAGCCTTAAGGCTTCGTCCGCACTGGAGGAACGGGTGTTGGTCAGATGCTTTGTCTTGCAGACATTGAGCTCGATATCCTCTGCTTTTCCGTTCTGTCCGATGACCATTCCGGAATAAACCTTTTCGCCCGGTCCGATGAAGAGGGTTCCGCGCTCCTGGGCGCTGTATAAGCCGTAGGTCACGGATTCGCCTGTCTCAAATGCGATGAGAGAGCCCTGCTTGCGGTACTGGATATCGCCCTTGTACGGCGCGTAACCATCGAAGCTGGTGTTTAAGATTCCGTTTCCTTTCGTATCGGTCAGGAATTCTCCACGGTAACCAATCAGTCCTCTTGACGGGATGGAGAATTCCAGGCGGGTGTATCCGCCGTTGGAGGAAGTCATGTTCCTCAGCTCGCCTTTTCTCTGTCCGAGCTTCTCGATGACAACACCGGTGAACTCATCCGGCACATCGATGTAGGCGATCTCCATTGGCTCAGTCTTTTTTCCGTTCTCATCCGTGTGGTAGAGAACCTCAGCCTTGCTGACCGCGAACTCGTAGCCTTCCCTGCGCATGTTCTCAATGAGGACGGACAGATGGAGCTCTCCTCGTCCGGATACTTTGAAGCTGTCCGTGTTCTCCATTTCCTCCACGCGAAGGCTGACGTCTGTGTTCAGCTCGCGGAAGAGACGGTCGCGCAGATGACGGGAGGTGACATACTTGCCCTCCTGTCCGGCGAAGGGGCTGTCATTTACGATAAACTGCATGGCAATCGTTGGCTCGGAAATCTTCTGGAACGGAATGGGTTCCGGATGTTCCGGCGAGCACAGCGTATCTCCGATGGAAATATCGGAGATTCCGGAGATGGCGACGATCGAGCCGATGGTTGCGTCCTTTACTTCTACTTTGTTCAGACCGTCGAATTCATAGAGACGGCTGATTTTTACTTTCTGCTGTTTGTCCGGGTCATGATGGTTGACAAGGATCATATCCTGGTTGACGGAGATTGTGCCGTTGTCAACTTTTCCGATACCGATGCGTCCGACATACTCGTTGTAGTCAATGGTGCTGATGAGCACCTGGGTCGGAGCTTCGGGGTCTCCCTCCGGAGCGGGGATATAATCAAGAATCGTATCGAACAGCGGCTGCATATCCTGGCCTTCCTCGTTCATGTCCAGCGAAGCGACGCCGGTTTTTGCAGATGCGAATACGAACGGGCAGTCCAGCTGTTCATCAGATGCGCCGAGATCGATGAGGAGTTCCAGAACTTCATCGATAACTGCTTCCGGACGTGCTTCCGGACGGTCGATCTTATTGATGCAGACAATGACCGGCAGGCTTAATTCCAGGGCCTTGCGCAGTACGAATTTGGTCTGAGGCATGGCGCCTTCGAAAGCATCCACTACGAGGATAACGCCGTTTACCATTTTGAGAACACGTTCTACCTCTCCGCCGAAGTCCGCGTGTCCCGGCGTGTCTATGATATTGATTTTTGTTCCTTTATAATGGACAGCCGTGTTTTTGGACAGAATCGTGATGCCGCGCTCGCGCTCGATATCATTGGAGTCCATAACGCGCTCCGCGACTTCCTGATTCTCACGGAATACGCCGCTCTGTTTCAAAAGCTCATCTACAAGGGTGGTTTTGCCGTGATCGACATGGGCGATGATTGCGATATTTCTTACATCTTCACGTTTTGTCTTCATAATCTTTTACACTCTTTCCTATATAAATATCTGAAAATTGACAGTATCCGGACGTCTTTCGCCGCCGGGGAGAAAAACGCCAACCCCCTTATTCTATCATAAAAATCAAATTTTACAACTTTTGTCGAACGATTTGCGGATAAAAATGTTCTAAACAAATCATCTGACTCATACATTTAGTAGTGACTCAAAAATACCGCTAAGAGGAAGGGAGAACTACAGATTATGTCAGATAAGATTATTGAGAACAATCAGGTAACAGTCATAGGGGCAGTGGTTTCGGAATTTACATACAGCCACGAAGTTTTCGGAGAGGGATTTTATATGGTAGATATCCTGGTGAAGAGACTGAGCAGTTCAAATGACAGGATTCCCGTGATGGTGTCGGAGCGCCTGATCGATGTGACGGAGGATTACCGGGGACAGTGCATCATGGTGACCGGACAGTTCCGATCCTACAACCGGCACGAGGAACAGAAAAACCGGCTTGTGCTGTCGGTTTTTGCCCGGGAGATCGAGTTTATTGATGAAGAGCCTGATGGAGCGAGGACGAACCATATCCTTCTGGAAGGGTATATGTGCAAACGCCCGGTATACCGGAAAACGCCTCTGGGGCGGGAAATCGCGGATCTTCTGCTCGCTGTGAACCGGCCGTACGGGAAGTCGGACTACATCCCCTGTATCTGCTGGGGAAGGAATGCCAGATATGCTTCCGGATTTGATGTGGGGGAGCATGTCAGGATCTTGGGGAGAATTCAGAGCAGAGAATATGTGAAGAAGCTTTCTGAGACGGAGACAGAGACCCGCACTGCCTACGAAGTGTCCGTGAGCAAGCTGGAATGTGTAGATGATTAACAGTTCAGCCATGGGGCTGGCTGGGAGAGAAAATCATGCTCGCATGATTTTTCGAGCTGGCAGTTCCATGAGCTGAGCGCCTGTACATGAGGAAAACAGCGGCGCAGCCGCAGTAAGCACGTCAGTGCGGTTTTCCGAATGGCGCGGGCTGAACTGTAGTAGAATAACTTCGTTAAAAGGATATCAGATGTTGAGATTCGGTCTCACATATGATATCCTTTTCTATATGTGAGGACGTTTGAAAACTTCCTAAGAAGGACTTTTTGTCCTGTAAAACAGTGAGAATCAGGAGGATAAAGACATGATAAAAATGATGATGCATGGATGCAACGGCAAGATGGGAAGAATGATCACAGAGATCGTAAAAGGGGATGAGAACGCGGAGATTGCAGTTGGCGTGGATGCTTATACGGAAGTCCCGAATGACTATCCGGTTTTTGATTCAATCGAAAAATGTGACGTGGACGTGGATGTTGTGATTGACTTTTCCAACGCGGGAGCAGTTGACGGGCTGCTGGATTACTGTGTGGCCAAAAAGCTGCCGGTTGTTCTGTGCACAACAGGACTCTCAGAAGAGCAGCTTAGGAAAGTGGACGAGGCGTCAAAAGAGATCGCGATCCTGAAGTCAGCGAATATGTCTCTTGGCGTGAATCTGCTTCTGAAATTACTTCAGGACGCGGCGAAGGTTCTTGCTCCGGCAGGGTTTGATATCGAGGTTGTGGAGCGTCATCATAATCAGAAGCTGGATGCTCCGAGCGGAACAGCACTGGCGCTTGCGGATTCTGTAAATGAGGCTCTTGATAATGAGTACCACTATGTATATGACAGAAGTCAGGTGCGTCAGAAACGTGATAAAAAAGAGATCGGAATCTCTGCTGTGCGCGGCGGAACAATCGTGGGACAGCATGAGGTGATCTTCGCCGGGACAGATGAAGTGATCGAGTTCCACCATACTGCATACTCCAGAAGCGTATTCGGAAAAGGAGCTGTAGAGGCAGGAAAATTCCTCGCAGGAAAAGAGGCCGGCATGTATGATATGGGAGATGTGATCGGCCTGTAGAAGGCAGGGGAATCTGACTGCAGTGAATATGTAATGCAACAGCGGGGAGAACGATCAGGAGGAACGTATTATGAAAGAACTCAAAACCAGGTATCTGGAGCTTCTGTCCGACTTATATCCGACGATAGCCGCGGCGTCGACAGAGATTATCAATCTGCAGGCGATATTGAACCTGCCGAAAGGAACGGAACATTTTCTGACGGATGTGCATGGTGAGTACGAGGCATTTTCCCATGTTCTGAAGAACGGGTCAGGCTCTGTCAGAAGAAAGATCGAGGACGTGTTCGGCAATACGATGAGCGCGAGGGACAAACGGGCTCTTGCCACTCTGATCTATTATCCGAAGGCGAAGATGGATATGGTGAAGCAGACAGAGACGAACATGGAAGACTGGTACCGGGTTCATCTGTATCTTCTGATCGAAGTGAGCAAGCGCGCGGCGAGCAAATATACACGCTCCAAGGTGCGCAAGGCCCTCCCGAAAGATTTTGCCTATGTGATCGAGGAACTGATCACAGAAAAGGCGGAGATTCAGGACAAGGAATCTTATTATAATGAAATTATATCCACAATTATACGGATCGGACGCGCGGAAGATTTTATCGTGGCGATTTCGGAACTGATCCAGAGGCTTGTGGTTGATCACCTGCACATTGTGGGAGATATCTATGACAGAGGGCCCGGCCCCCATATCATTATGGACAAACTGATGACATACCACTCGCTTGACATACAGTGGGGGAATCATGATGTGCTCTGGATGGGAGCGGCAGCCGGACAGGAGGGATGTATCGCCAATGTGATCCGGATCTGCGCCAGATACGGGAATCTGGATATCCTGGAAGACGGATACGGGATCAATCTGCTTCCTCTGGCAACATTTGCGATCCGTACATACCAGGATGATCCGTGTACCTGTTTCAAATTGAAGGGTGAGAACCGGGAATCCGATGAGATGCAGATGAATCTGAGGATTCACAAGGCGATCTCGATTATTCAGTTTAAAGTAGAAGGACAGATTATCCGGCGCCAGAAATCATTCCATCTGGAGGAGCGGGCGCTTCTCCATCGTATTGATTATGAAAAAGGGACGATCAGCCTTGAGGGAAAAGAGTATCAGCTTCTGGATACGAATTTCCCAACCGTTAACCCGGAAGATCCATATGCGTTGAGCGGGGAGGAGCAGGAGGTTATGGACCGCCTGGTGAAGGCGTTTGTCAACTGCGAGAAACTGCAGCAGCACATGCGTTTCCTGCTCGCAAAAGGAAGTCTCTACAAAGTCTATAATGACAATCTGCTCTATCACGGATGCATTCCTCTGGAGGAGGACGGCAGCCTGAAAGAGACGGAAGTGTACGGGAAGAAATATCGCGGGCGTGCGCTCTATGATACTTTGGAAGCATATGTCAGAAAAGGATTTTTCGCCCTTGACCCGAAGGAAAAACAGGATGGGAAGGATATTATGTGGTATATCTGGCTTCATCCTGATTCGCCACTGTTCGGCAAGAACAAGATGGCAACCTTTGAGCGGTATTTCCTGGCAGAGAAGGAGACCCATGTTGAGAAGAAGAATCCGTATTATTCCTTTATAGAAAATGAGACGGTGATTGATAATATAATGAAAGAATTCGGACTGGATCCCGCGGAAGGTCATATTGTCAATGGACATGTCCCTGTTAAGAGAAAGGATGGGGAGAGCCCGGTGAAATGCGGCGGCAAGGTGATGGTGATAGACGGGGGATTTTCAAGAGCGTATCAGAAACAGACGGGAATCGCCGGATATACGCTGATCTATAATTCATACGGACTGCTGCTTGTGGCCCATGAACCGTTTGAGTCAACAGAGGCGGCAATCGCTAAAGAGAAAGACATCCACTCGGAGACAATGGTTGTCAAGCGGCTGATGAACCGTGTCCTGGTAGGAGATACGGATGTGGGAAAAGAACTCAGGGAACAGGTCGCTTCTCTGGAGCGCCTTCTCGAGGCATACCGAAACGGCGAGATTACGGAAAAACTATAGAAATAGAAGTATAAAAGGTGATTGAAATATGGAGAATGAACAACTGAAAACAGCAGAGGAGACATCAGAGCCTTTACAGATCTACCTGCGTGAGATCGGTCAGATCCCGCTCCTTGAGGAAGCGGAGGAAAGAGAGCTGGGGAAACGGATTGCCGCGGGAGACGAATCGGCGCGCGAGAGACTTGCAGAGGGAAATCTGCGTCTGGTTGTTTCTCTTGCCAAGCACTATGTCGGGCGCGGCGTGCAGCTTCTGGATTTGATCCAGGAAGGAAATATGGGGCTGATGCATGCAGCGCAAAAATATGATTACACAAAAGAAAACAGGTTCTCCACCTATGCGTCATGGTGGATCAAGGAAGCCATGCAGAGGGCGATTGACCAGCAGTCAAGAGAGATCCGCGTGCCGGTCCATGTGGCGGAGAATATGAAACGGGTTCAGAAAGCGGCAAAAGAGCTTCAGCAGGAACTGGGCCGGGATGCTGCGCCGGAGGAGATCGCAAAGAAGCTTGGAAATCTGACGGAGGAAGATGTGAAGAACATCCTTACCTATCTTCAGAACCCGGTTTCCCTTGAGACTCCGGTAGGAGAAGATGGAGAGAACAGCCTGGGGGATATGGTGGAAGACAAACGCGAAGCCACCCCGGAGGAAGCGATGAATGTACTGGTGGAACAGGAGGAAGTGAAAGAACTTCTGGAACAGTTAAGTGACAGGGAGCAGCAGGTGATCCGGCTGCGTTATGGTCTTGGAAATGAAAAAACACATACACTGGAAGAGATCGGTGATATCCTGGGTGTGACCCGTGAGCGGGTACGCCAGATTGAGGCGCGTGCAATGGAAAAACTTCGTAAAAATGCAAAATGAGACGTCGCTGATGTATAAATATTGAAAATATGCAGATAGTAAGCGTATAACAATATTTATGGAAAGGGAGACGATCTTATGAAAAAAATGAAGAAATTACTGCTGCTTATGACTTGCAGTTTCATACTGCTCGGTACCACTGCCTGCGGGAGTGAAAATAATGCAGATAATGGAGCTGACCAGTCTGCAACAGATGCGGACAGAAATGACAATAACGGAAACGATGCGGACAACAATACGGATAACAGCACAATGAATGACGCGACAGAGGGCGACGGGATCCTCGATGATGCGGTGCACGATGTGACAGACGGCGTTGATGATGTGACGGATGATGTGACAGACGGCGTTGACAAGGCGGCGGATGAGCTCACTGATGACAACGGCGTTCAGAAGGATACCAGTACAAACAACAGATAACAGAACAGATAGAAGAAACGCCGGCTTACGGCGGTTTTCAGAGGAAGAAAACAGACCGGGCTGCCGCAGAAACGGAATTTCCGATACATGCGGCGGTTCCGGCTGTTCTGCCTGATGGCGCGGGGGCGGAAAAGGACACAGGCAGGAGTGAATCAGGCGGAGATACGGGAGGCGCGGAAGATGAAGTTCAGGCCATGTATTGACATACATAACGGAAAAGTAAAGCAGATCGTGGGAGGCAGTCTCCAGGATGACGGAGATCTTGCCTCCACAAATTTTGCCTCTGAGCTGGGGGCTGATTATTACGCGGAAATGTACAGAAAGGATCATCTCACAGGAGGGCATATTATTCTCCTCAACCATGCGGGATCCGGGTATTATGAAGCTACACGGCAGCAGGCGTTCAGGGCACTCGCGGCATATCCGGGAGGGATGCAGATCGGCGGCGGAGTGACAGCTGAAAACGCGGCCGGGTATCTGAAGGCAGGCGCGAGCCATGTGATCGTGACTTCGTATGTGTTCCGGGACGGCGCGCTCCGTCAGGAGAATCTGGACCGGCTTGTGTCAGAAACGGGAAAAGAACACATTGTCCTGGATCTGAGCTGCCGGATGAGAGGCGGAGATTATTATGTGGTGACGGACCGCTGGCAGAAGTTCACGGATCTGCGGCTGAGCCCGGCTGTGCTGGATGAACTTTCCGGATACTGCGATGAATTCCTGATCCATGGGGTAGATGTGGAAGGCAGGCGCTCCGGCATGGAGGAGGAACTGGTAAGAATGCTTGGCGCATGGCAGGGAATTCCGGTTACTTACGCGGGCGGCCTGGCTTCTATTGAAGATGTGGACAGATTCAGGCGGCTTAGCGGCGGCAGGCTGGACTATACGATCGGGAGCGCACTGGACCTGTTCGGGGGAAATGTTCCCTATCAGGCTCTTGTGCGGGGAGTTGTTAACAAAAAATGAATTTGTTGAATTACATACAATATAGTGATAAAATGGAAAACGTAGCGGCATCGGAGCGATGTACCGATGCTAAATTTATATAAGGAGTTAATTACTGGTTATGGGTATTATAGAGAAGATTTTCGGCACTCACAGCGAGAACGAGCTGAAGAGGATCTATCCCATTGTCGACAGGATCGAGGCTCTTGAGCCGGAGATGAAATCCCTGTCCGATGAGGAGCTCCGCGGAAAGACCCGCGAGTTTAAAGAACGTCTCGGTGAAGGAGAGACGCTGGATGACATTCTTCCGGAAGCATACGCGGTTGTAAGAGAGGCTGCGTACAGGAGTCTGGGAATGCGCCACTACAGAGTCCAGCTGATCGGAGGAATCATACTCCACCAGGGACGTATCGCCGAGATGAGAACAGGAGAAGGTAAGACGCTTGTCTCCACACTTCCGGCTTATCTGAACGCACTGGAAGGCAAGGGGGTCAATATCGTCACTGTCAATGACTATCTGGCAAAGCGTGACGCTGAGTGGATGGGAAAAGTACATGAGTTCCTCGGGCTGACGGTCGGGGTTGTCTTAAACGGCATGGACAATGCGGAGCGCCGTGCAGCGTATGCGTGCGACATTACTTATGTTACAAACAATGAGCTCGGATTTGACTACCTCCGTGACAATATGGTGATCTACAAGGAGCAGCTTGTTCAGAGAGGACTTCACTACGCCATCATCGACGAGGTCGACTCAGTCCTGATCGATGAGGCGAGAACTCCGCTTATCATTTCCGGACAGAGCGGAAAGTCCACAAAACTCTACGAGGCATGCGATATCCTGGCACGCCAGCTGGAGCGGGGCGAGGCAAGCGGGGAATTCTCGAAGATGAACGCCATCATGGGCGAGGACATCGAGGAGACCGGAGACTTTATCGTAAATGAGAAGGAGAAGACGGTCAACCTGACAGAAGACGGTGTAAAGAAAGTAGAGCAGTTCTTCCATATCGAGAACCTCGCAGATCCGGAGAACCTGGAGATTCAGCACAATATCATCCTTGCCCTGCGCGCGCACAACCTGATGTTCAAGGATCAGGATTACGTGGTGACTGCTGAGGGCGAAGTTATGATCGTTGATGAGTTCACCGGACGTATCATGCCGGGACGCCGTTATTCTGACGGACTTCATCAGGCGATTGAGGCGAAGGAGCACGTGAAGGTACGCCGGGAGAGCAAAACTCTGGCAACGATCACATTCCAGAACCTGTTCAACAAGTTTGAGAAGAAGAGCGGTATGACAGGTACGGCCCTCACGGAAGAGAAGGAGTTCCGCGACATATATGGAATGGATGTTGTGGAGATCCCGACTAATGTTCCGGTACAGAGAGTTGACCTGGAGGACGTTGTATATAAGACGAAAGCAGAGAAATACAAGGCAGTTGTCGAGGAGGTAAAACGTGCCCACGCTACAGGACAGCCGGTTCTGGTCGGTACAATCACCATTGAAGTATCCGAGCTTCTCAGCAAGATGCTGAAGAAGGAAGGAATCCAGCATAACGTGCTGAATGCCAAATACCATGAGCAGGAGGCGGAGATCGTTGCCGATGCAGGTGTTCACGGGGCAGTAACCATTGCCACCAACATGGCAGGACGTGGTACAGATATCAAGCTGGACGATGACGCGAGAGCAGCGGGCGGACTGAAGATTATCGGTACGGAGCGCCACGAGTCAAGACGTATCGACAATCAGCTCAGAGGACGAAGCGGACGTCAGGGAGATCCGGGAGAATCCCGTTTCTATATTTCTCTGGAAGATGATCTCCTGAGACTGTTCGGTTCCGAGCGTCTGATGGGTGTATTCAATGCCCTTGGCGTACAGGAAGGCGAGCAGATCGAGCACAAAATGCTTTCCAATGCAATCGAGACAGCTCAGAAGAAACTGGAGACGAACAACTTCGGAATCCGTAAGAACCTTCTGGAATATGACCAGGTTATGAATGAACAGAGGGAGATTATCTATGCGGAGCGCCGCCGCGTGCTTGACGGAGAGAGTATGCGCGATACGATCTATAATATGATCACAGAGTATGTGGAAAATATTACGGACCGTTTTGCTCCGGCTGACACAGATGCGGAAAACTGGGATGTCAAAGGGCTGGATGTGAACCTGCACAATGTGATCCCGCAGATGGAGCTGCCGTCAGAGAAAGAGTGTCAGGATATGCGTCAGAAAGAACTGAAGCACCTTTTAAAAGAGCGTGCGGTCAAGGCTTATGAGGCGAAAGAGGCAGAATTCCCGGAGGCAGAGCAGATCCGTGAGATCGAGCGTGTCGTGCTTCTGAAAGTAATCGACGCGAGATGGATGGATCATATCGATGATATGGATCAGCTGAGACAGGGAATCGGCCTGCAGGCATATGGTCAGAGAGACCCGCTTGTTGAGTACAAAATGACAGGATATGAAATGTTCGGCGAGATGACGAACATGATCGCCGAGACAACGATCCGTACACTGTTCAATATCCGCGTGGAACAGAAAGTGGAGCGCGAGGAGGTAGCGAAAGTTACCGGAACAAATAAAGACGATACATCCGTGCGTGAGCCGAAGAAGAGAGTGGAGAAGAAGATCTACCCGAATGATCCGTGTCCGTGCGGAAGCGGCAAGAAATATAAACAGTGCTGCGGGCGTAAAAAAGCTGTTTAATCAGTCAGATAATAATCAATAAAATAATAATATTTTTAAGGCAGGTGATTAAGGTGGTTTTATTAGATGAATTAAAGTCAAGACTGACTGCATATGAAGAACCGCTGAAAGATTTGAGGGATTCACTTTGACGTCGCGTCAAAGAAGATGAGAATAGAAGAGCTCCAGAAGAGACTGGAGGAACCTGGATTCTGGGACGACCCTGAGGTGTCCCAGCAGGTGATGAAAGAACTGAAGAGTCTGCAGGACTCGGTGAAACTGATCGACGGGCTGTATTCAACTTACGAAGATATGCAGCTCCTGATCGAGATGAGTGAAGAAGAGGGAGACAGTGATACGGTACAGGAGATTGAGGATGAGCTGAACCGGTTTGAGGAGACGTTTGAAGAACTCCGGATCGGAACACTCCTCACCGGACCGTACGATAAGGATAATGCCATTGTGACGCTTCACGCCGGCGCAGGCGGTACCGAGTCCTGTGACTGGGCAGGCATGCTCTACCGTATGTATACGAGATGGGCTGAGAAAAAAGGATATGACGTGGAAGTGCTGGACTACCTGGAAGGCGATGTGGCCGGAATCAAAGGGGTTACTTTTGAGGTGAAGGGCGAGAATGCCTACGGTTATCTTCGCTCGGAGAAAGGCGTGCACCGTCTGGTGCGTATTTCCCCGTTCAATGCGGCGGGCAAGAGGCAGACTTCCTTTGCGTCCTGCGATGTAATACCGGATATTGAAGAGGATATCGACATTGAGATCAATGATGATGATCTGAAGATTGATACGTACCGGTCAAGCGGCGCGGGCGGACAGCACATTAACAAGACGTCTTCGGCTGTGCGTATTACGCATCTTCCGACCGGGATTGTCGTACAGTGCCAGAATGAACGCTCCCAGCACATGAACAAAGATAAGGCGATGCAGATGCTGAAATCCAAACTCTATCTGATGAAACAGCAGGAGCAGGCAGAGAAGATGTCGGATATCAGAGGAGAAGTACGGGATATTAATTTCGGAAACCAGATCCGTTCGTACGTGATGCAGCCTTATACGATGGTGAAAGACCACAGGACGAATGCGGAGTGCAGCAATGTGGGGGCTGTGATGGACGGAAATATCGATCTGTTTATCAATGCCTATCTGAGCGCGGGAACGGAGAAACCTGGGGATCAGGAATAGGCTGGCCGGGAAGAAAAGTACAGGAAGGGAGAAGGCAATGGTTAACATAGCAGTAATGGGATACGGCACGGTGGGATCCGGAGTAGTTGAGGTGATCAACACGAACGGAGACATCATCAATCAGAGAGCGGCAAATGAGATCAATGTGAAATATGTGCTTGATCTCCGCGATTTTCCGGGGGATCCGATCCAGGAGAAGATCGTCCATGATGTGGATGTGATTATCAATGATCCGGAGATTAAAATAGTAGTTGAGGTGATGGGAGGCATTGAGCCTGCATATACCTTTGTGAAGAGATGTCTGGAAGCAGGAAAGAGCGTTGTGACTTCCAATAAGGCGCTGGTGGCGAAACATGGGGCGGAACTGCTCTCGATCGCCCGCGACAGGGAACTTAATTTCCTGTTTGAGGCGAGTGTGGGAGGCGGAATCCCGATTATCCGCGCGCTGAACTCCTGTCTGACAGCTGATAAGATCGAGGAGATTACGGGAATCTTGAACGGCACAACAAACTATATGCTCAGCAAGATGTTCTATGAAGGAGCAGATTATGACGAGGTGCTCAAAGAGGCGCAGGATAACGGGTATGCAGAGCGGAATCCGGAGGCTGACGTTGAGGGATACGATGCATGCCGCAAGATCGCGATCCTCTCTTCTCTGATTTCCGGACAGCAGGTTGATTTTGAGGATATCTATACAGAGGGTATTACGAAGATTACAAAGCAGGATATGATGTATGCGAAGAAACTGGAGATGACGATTAAACTGCTGGCGTCGAGCAAACGACACGGAGATCATCTTCACGCGATTGTTGCTCCTGCGATGATCAGCAAGGAACATCCGCTGTATAATATTAATGATGTGTTCAATGCTGTGTTTGTTCATGGAAATATGCTCGGGGACGCGATGTTCTACGGAAGCGGCGCCGGCAAGCTGCCGACTGCGAGCGCGGTTGTGGCTGACGTTGTGGATGAGGCGAAGCATCTCAAGAGAAATATTATGACAATGTGGAAAAACGAGAAGCTTACCCTTCTTCCGATCGAGGATACGTGCAAGAAATTCTTTGTGCGTCTCTCAGGAGATGCGGCGGCCCGCCTTGCGGATATCGAGAAAGTCTTCGGTACTGTGCAGGTTGTTGCAGTTGATGAACTGGAAGGAGAATTCGGTATTGTCACAGATGTGATGAGCGAAGGTGAATATAAGGAGAAATCCGCGCAGATCGATGGTATTCTTCATATGATCCGCATCGAAGAACAGCAGGCAGAAGACTGAGGAGGAGAAGATGAAATATATCGTTGTCTTATGTGACGGAATGGCAGACGAGCCGCTGGAAGAGCTCGGAGGAAAGACGCCTCTGGAGGCGGCTGCGACCCCGAATATGGACCGGCTGGCAAAGGCTTCTGAGATCGGAATGGTGCGCACTGTGCCCGAAGGAATGGCTCCGGGCAGTGATACCGCGAACCTGTCCGTGATCGGGTATGATCCGAAGAAATATTATTCCGGGCGTTCCCCTCTTGAAGCGCTGAGCATCGGTGCCGAGATGGGGGATACGGATGTGTCTTTTCGCTGCAATCTCGTAACTCTTTCTGAGGAGGAAGCGTGTTATGAGGATCGGAGAATCATTGACCACAGCTCGGATGAAATACCGACAGAGGAGGCGGCGGTCCTTGTAAAAGCACTGAGTGAGGGGCTTCAGAGGAATGGCTATCACTTCTATGTGGGAACCAGCTATCGCCACCTTCTGATTCAGGAAAATGGAACGGTCGTAGAACTGACTGCTCCCCATGATATACTGACGAAAAGGATCGGCGACTATCTTCCCCAGGATGAAGTGCTGCGCGGAATGATGGTGAAAAGCTATGAGATTCTCAAAGACCACCCGATCAATGTGAAGCGCCGCGCGGAAGGAAAAAATCCCGCCAATTCCGCCTGGTTCTGGGGTGCGGGAACACGCCCGGCACTGACTTCGTTTGAGGAGAAGAACAAAGTGAAAGGCGCGATGATTTCCGCTGTGGATCTTCTTAAAGGGATCGCTGTCGGAGCGGAAATGGATAATATAATTGTGGAAGGCGCGAACGGCGGTCTTCATACAAATTACGCGGGAAAAGGAAAAGCCGCAGTCAAAGCGCTGACAGAAGACGGTTATGACTTCGTGTATGTACATATCGAAGCCCCGGATGAGATGGGACATCAGGGCAGCACAGAGCATAAGATCGAGGCAATCCAGTACATTGACGAAAATGTGATCGGCCCTGTGACGGACGCGCTTTCCCAGGCAGGCGTTGATTACCGGATGCTCGTCATGCCGGATCACCCGACTCCGGTGAGAGTCCGCACCCATACATCAGACCCGGTTCCGTATATGATCTATGACAGCACCGCTCCGGTTGAGGGGAAAGAGACCTACTGCGAGCGGACAGGAAAAGAGACAGGAGTGTTCCGGGAGGAAGGATACAGACTGCTGGATCACCTGCTGGGACGCGAAATCTGAGTTTGTCGCATAGGAAACTCAGACAGAACAAATCCGAAATCCGCAGGAGATAATTAGTGAAAACGTATTCTGCGGGAAGGGAATGCCGGATTCGGTTCCGCTCCAGGATCTAAGAAAAACTAAATGAGCGGGAAACCTGCTAAAGACAGGATTGAAAATGGAACAACTCGCTTCGCTCAGACAATTTCCATTTTCAATCCAACGCAGTTTTCC
>DXGZ01000090.1 GCA_019113645.1 Candidatus Mediterraneibacter vanvlietii
GCGTGGCTGATTGAAGAGGTCTACGGCCCCGGAGCAGAGAAATACTTTATGGCTGTTTAGTTCGGGGATTTCATACTTGTAGAACTCTGGAAAGCTAAATGCTTGAAAAACCTTTCGGAGCGGGTGAAGGAGCTGTCTGGGTGACTTCGGAAGAAGAGTAGAAAAACTTAAGGCTCCGGGTATGTCCCGTAGGGCTGTCGGTGGAATTGTCTGAGGCGAAGCCGAGACAATATGTAATGACCTCACTTTTGTAAAATCGCGGATTTACCTGTTATAATAAATCTGCAACAAATAACGGGAGTTACCGCATACAAAAGGAGGTCATTACATGAATTATAACACAGTTTACGTAGGAATGGACGTGCACAAAGAAACTTTTACACTCAGATATTTCACTTTTGATATGACACAGCCATCTGCACCAGTCGAGGTCAACGCAGATTATAAGCAGATCCTGAAATATCTGGACTCCGTCAGACGCATCCTCGGGAAAGACTGCCAGTTCCTCTGTGGCTATGAAGCAGGAAGCCTGGGATATACGCTGTACCGCCAGCTCCGGGAACATCATGTAGACTGCGTCATCCTGGCGCCCACAACGATACCGGAAACACGGGGAAAAAAGAAATTAAAAAATGATAAGAGAGATTCCGGAAATATTGCCAAAGCTCTTGCGTACCGTACTTACAGCCCGGTCCATATCCCCTCACCACAGGATGAGGAGGTCAAAGAATATATCCGGATGCGTTCCGACCATAAGATCGCATTGAAAAAAGTAAAACAGCAGATCCTTTCATTCTGCCTGCGCCACGGATACAGGTATACAGCTACCAGACACTACTGGACACAGGAACATATGAAATGGCTCCGCTCTCTGCCGGCAGAAGGTGTTTATAAAGATATCCTGGAGGAATATATGGGTACCTTTACTTACCTTTCAGACAAGATCAAACGTCTGGATCAGAAGATTGAAGAGTTTGCGCAGAAGGAAGAATATCAGGAGCCTGTAAAGAAACTGTGCTGTTTTATCGGCATCAAGACACTGACTGCTTTGACAACGATCGTAGAAGTCGGCGATTTCAAACGGTTCCCTGCTGCATGGAATTTTAGCTCTTATCTCGGTCTGATGCCGGGAGAAGATTCCAGTGGCTCGAAAGAAAAACGGCTGGGGATCACAAAAGCAGGAAATGCCCAGGTGAGGAAGCTGCTGATCGAAGCCGCCCAATCTTATTCAAGGGGGTCCGTTGGGAACAAATCAAGGGCTTTAAAACAGCGTCAGGAGGGAAATCCGCCGGGAGTGATCAACTATGCAGACCGGGCAAACGAGCGGCTACGGCGAAAATATTATCATATGGTGCTCGGAAATGGGAAAAAGGCAAATGTGGCAAAAACGGCTGTAGCACGGGAACTGTCCTGTTTTATCTGGGGGATGATGACGGAGAATATGGCGTGACGGATACAGCATCCCGCTTTCCCTGTCAAGGCTGCATAGCACCGCTTTCGCGGCAGGGCCCTGACAGGATCACCGTCCTGCTGTAAAAAGTAAACAAGGCAGTTAGAAACAGCCTCTGCCGTTTCTAACTGCCAAAGATAACCAAAAACTCCTGAAGACATCTGGAAAGAGCCCTGGCTTTTATAGGTTGAGCCATCTGCGTGACAACTCTCATGGTATATTTAATCCACGTTGCGAGACTTGCAGGGCTCCCGGTGGACCATTGACCTTGCGGTAACCAATCCGCGTATATCAGAGTGGCCAATTCCGGTACAAGATATCAGGGCTCTTTCCTGATGTCTTCAGTAAAATTTAATATAAAATAAGTATGTTGTGACTTTCCCAAAAAAACACTTGACAAAAGTCATTACATATCAGTTGTCCACCGGCAGTCCCTCCTTTTCGGACATAGCCGGAACCTTTTAGTTTTTCTATCTTCTGGAGCGGAATCCCGACAGCCCTTCATCCGCTCCGAATACGTTTTTCTCAATTAGATTTTCGGATCCTGCAAAATGAACTTCCTGAATTAAATGGCTGATCAATGCATACGGAACACCGGACTGATCTTTTTATAAATGAGAAATACAATAACGGACACGATAACGCCCTTCAACAAGTTAAACGGAGCTACCGCGAATATGACAAATGTCGTTACGCTGTCGATGGCCGGATTGATCGCTGTTCCCATCCCTACCAGCGCGTCGATAGGCGTACCGAAAGCCGTCGCATATACTGGAAGAAGCACGAATGCATTGATGAAGCATCCCGCCACCGTCATGACTACCACTCCTGTTATCATTCCGATGAGCGCGTTTTTCCGTGTCTTATTTCTTTTGTAGATAATTCCCGCCGGAACACAGAGACAGCATCCGATCACAAAATTCGCGATTTCTCCGACTCCCGCAGTATCCGTTCCTGTTACCACAAAGTTCAAGAGGATCTTCACAAACTCGATCATTGCTCCCGCCAACGGCCCGAGCGCAAAGCATCCGACCATTACCGGCACCTCGCTGAGATCGATCTCGTAAAACGAAGGGGCAAACGGCAGCGGGAACTCAAACATCATAAGGATGATGGATACCGCTGCCAGCATTCCCACCTGAACGATCACCTTCACTCCGTTTTTCTGCGTTGTCTGTACTGTTGTTTTTGCTTCCATAATTTTCTCTCCTTTTCTTGCTGCAATGCGCGCATGTCTTATTATGAAAAGGTCATCTTCTCGGAAATCCTGCCATAAAAAAATACCCCGGACGTAACATCCGGGGGTGTTCTCTATTTTTACGGTATGCTTATCAGATCACACAATCTGATAAGTATGAATC
>DXGZ01000091.1 GCA_019113645.1 Candidatus Mediterraneibacter vanvlietii
ATGATCATCGCCATCTGGGACACTGTCTTGAATTTGCCCCAGTAGCTGGCAGCGATCACGATTCCGTTATCTGAAGCAACCAGACGGAATCCGCTGATAATAAACTCTCTTGCAATGATCACGATCACGACCGCTGCGTCCAGTTTTCCCGACGGGATCAGGCAGATCATGGCAGAACATACGAGAAGTTTGTCCGCCAGGGGATCCATAAATTTTCCGAAATTAGTCACAAGGTTATATTTGCGGGCAATCTTTCCGTCCAGCATGTCCGTAAGGCTGGCAATGACAAACAGCGCCAGCGCAATCCATTTGTTCGCGGCTCCTCCCACATTTGTGAGCATAAAGAACACAAAGAAAGGCACCATAATAACCCTTAATACTGTCAGTTTGTTTGGTAAATTCATAATAATTCTCCTATCAGATCATAATCCACAGCTCCCGTCACTTTCACCCGCGCGAAATCGCCGGAGAGCAGTTCCTCATCCGTATTAATAAAGATCAGACCGTCCACGTTCGGGGCATCCCGGTATGTCCGCCCCACGTATGCGTTTTCATCCGCGACCTTGCCTTCCACCATGACCAGTACTTCACGTCCGATCATCTCCTGGGCATTGTCAAACGCAATCTCCTGCTGCAGTTCCATCAGTTCCGCCTGGCGGTCAAGTTTGACTTCCTCGTCAATCTGGTCCGGCATCACTGCTGCCGGCGTATCCTCTTCCGGGGAATAGGTAAACACCCCAAGCCGTTCGAACTCCATCTCATCGATAAAATCCATCAGCTCTTCATGCTGTTCCTGCGTCTCTCCCGGGAAACCGGTGATCAGCGTGGTCCGAATGCAGATATCCGGGATCTCGCTGCGCAGCTTTCCGATGATATCCACCAGCTCCTGCTTGGACGTTCTTCTGCCCATTCTCTTCAGGATCCCGTCGCTCGCGTGCTGGATCGGCAGATCCAGGTAGTTGCAGATCTTCGGTTCTTCCTTTATTGTCTGAATGAGCTCGTCATAGATCTCTTCCGGATAGCAGTACAGAATCCGGATCCATCTCAGTCCGCTGATCTTGCAGAGTTCTCTCAGAAGTCTGTGGAGCGATTTTTCTCCGTAGAGATCCTTGCCGTACAGGGTTGTCTCCTGTGCCACAAGAATCAGTTCTTTCACTCCCTGATCCGCCAGCTCCTGTGCCTCTCTGATCAGACGTTCCATGGGGACACTCCGGAACTCGCCGCGGATCTTCGGGATAATGCAGTATGTGCAGTGTTTGTCGCACCCCTCCGCGATCTTCAGATAGGCGAAATGCCCTCCTGTTGTCACAAGACGCTTCGTATCAGGAAGAGGCAGTGCCTCAAGATCTGAGAGGATGACCGAATGCCTGCCTGAAAGCGCCTCATCCACAGCGTCCAGAATCTTGTCATAGGCTGTGGTTCCAAGCACCTCATCCACCTCAGGTATCTCATCTAAAATCTCCTGCCGGTAACGCTGTGCCAGACATCCTGTCACGATCAGCGCCTTGATCCTGCCGTCCTTTTTCAGTTCCGCCATTTCCAGAATGTTCTGGATACTTTCCTCCTTGGCGTCATGGATAAAACAGCATGTATTAATGACAACAATATCTGCCTGTTCCTCATCATCCGTCATCTCATACCCCCGCGAGGCGAGAAGCCCCAGCATCACTTCCGTGTCAACCAGGTTCTTATCGCACCCGAGAGAGATAAACAGTATGTTCATATAAAAGTAACCTCCGGTATTATTTATATTACAGTTCACTCATATCCGGTGATCCGTCAGAAAAAAGGCAGATACCACATGTGCATCTGCCCTGTTTTCACCTTACTCTTCTTCTGCGTTCTCAGCCAAAATCTTTAATTTGCCTTCATTGAGCTCCTCGATTGCGATGGAAAGCGGCTTTTCACCGACTTTTGCGTCAACCAGCGGAAGATCTCCGGCGATCAGCTGTCTTGCGCGTTTTGATGTTGCCATCACAATGGAATAGCGGCTGTTTACAACCTTTGTTTCCCCTTCCTCAACATCTTTGTTTACTACTTTCATCAAATCTGTATATGACGGATGCAGCATACTGAAATATCTCCTTTCCTTTTCGCTGCCGCTCTGTCTCCGGCACGGCGCTGCGCCTCTGGGGCGCGTCCTCACAATTGCCGGATGCTTCATCCTGCGGCTTCTTACTCTTCGCTTTGCTTTAATCTTATCAGCTCTTCTTTCATGGACTCCATAAATGCCCTGTTTCTCGAGCTCTTTCTGTGTTCACTCCGAATAATGGAATGCATCTCCTCCACACAGGCATCCAGATCATCATTTACAACCAGATAATCGTAGCTGTCCATGCCCTCTGCCTCCTCACAGGCGCGGTTCATACGGGATTCAATCACATCCATGGTCTCAGTTCCCCTGCCTACGAGACGGCTCTTAAGCTCTGTCGCGCTGGGCGGCGTCACAAACAGAAGCAGTGTGTCCGGAAATGCCTTCTTTACCTTGAGGGCGCCCTGGATCTCGATCTCGAGAATCACATCTTTTCCTTCCTCAAGCTTCTGTTCCACGTAATTTTTCGGAGTACCATAGTAATTTTCCACGTATTTAGCATACTCTATCAGATCGCCTTTGGCAATCATTTTTTCAAATTCCTCTTTTGTGACGAAGAAATACTCTCTTCCGTCCTCCTCCCCTTCCCTCGGCGAACGTGTCGTCGCTGATATGGAAAGTGCATATGTATCCGGATACCTTGCAAGCAGCTCCTTCATCAGGGTTCCCTTTCCGGAGCCTGAAAAACCGGATACAACAATCAATATACCTCTGTCCTTCATTTTCTTCCCTCTCAGTCCTTATTCAATGTTCTGAATCTGTTCTCTGATCTTTTCGATCTCTGTCTTCAGGCTGATTGCATAATTGGAAACTTCCAGATCATTTGCCTTTGACAGGATCGTGTTTGCTTCCCGGTTCATTTCCTGAGCGATAAAATCAAGCTTTCTGCCGATCCCCTCGTTCTCCTCCAGCGTATTTCTCATATGCTGGATATGGCTTTTGAGACGTACCACTTCCTCATCCGTGCAGATCTTGTCCGCAAACAGAATCACCTCTGCCGCGATCCGGCTCTCCTCGATCTGGCTGTCAGCAAGAAGCTCTTTCATCTTATCTTCAAGCTTTTCTCTGTACTCCGCAACAATCTGCGGAGAACGCTCTTCCACGCAGGCAACCTGTCCGTTTAATACATCCAGCTTTCCGAGAATATCGTTTTTCAAGTTTTCTCCCTCTTTTGTACGGGTCTCCACAAACTGCGTAAACGCTCCTTCCAGAGCTTCCTTCAGTCCGTTCCAGAGTTCTTCCTCGTCATCGCTCTGTTCTTCCATAGTAAATACTTCCGGAAATCGCGCAAGTGCCGCAACGCTGACGTCATTTTTCAGCCCGAACTCTTCCTCGATCTGTTTAAAATATTTCAGGTATTCGGCTGCCACATTCGAATGATACTTCACCGAAACCTGTGACTGGGAGAGGTCCTCGTATGTGATAAAAATATCCACCTTTCCCCGGTTTGCGTAAGATTTCAGCAGGGAACGTATTGCGGTTTCAAAAAAATTCAATTTCTTCGGCATCCGGATATTCACATCCAGATAGCGGTGGTTTACGCTTTTTAGCTCTACTGTAAATTTCTTGGATTCCTTCTGTATCTCACATCTTCCGAATCCGGTCATACTCTTAATCATGTCAATCCATCCTCTGCTTTTCCTTTTTTGCATACGGGCGTTTTCCCGTATGCAGGCCTTAGAACATTATACCCTCTGCGCCGGGAATGGTCAACAGCGATGTCATTTATTCCTCTTAAACCGGAAAAGTCAAATGTATTGGAACACTTTTTCATTTCCGCGATTTGTGATATACTCACAGATATGACTGACGCCGCCGCACAAAGAGCATTCCGGAGCCGGAAAGCTGCAGGAGGCGGCGAATCTTTTTCATCTGACATTGATATAGAAATAGTATTGAATAGAAATGGAGAGACAGATTTATGGCTTTTGACGGAATTGTTGTGGCTAATCTTGCCCACGAACTGAAAAATGAACTGCTGAACGGGAGAATCGCCAAGATTGCTCAGCCTGAAGCGGACGAACTGCTGCTCACCGTAAAATCACAGGCAGGGCAGAAACGTCTGCTGATCAGTGCGGACGCTTCTCTGCCGCTGATTTACCTGACAGATCAGAATAAACCGAGTCCTATCACGGCTCCGAATTTCTGTATGCTGCTGAGGAAGCATATCAGCAACGGCAGAATTGTCGGGATCACCCAGCCAAAGCTGGAACGAATTATCGTTTTCAAGATCGAACACCTCGATGAAATGGGGGATCTCTGCCGCAAAGACTTAATCGTGGAGATCATGGGAAAGCACAGCAACATCATCTTCTGTACGGAAGACGGAAAGATCATCGACAGTATCAAGCACGTTTCCTCCCAGATGAGCTCCGTGCGTGAAGTGCTGCCCGGAAGAGACTATTTTATTCCTGACACCATGCACAAGGCGGATCCGCTGACTGTTGATTTTCCGACATTTTCAGCACTCCTCACAGAGAAGCCGGCGGCTGTGTCCAAGGCAATCTATACAAGCTTTACCGGCATCAGCCCTGTTACCGCGGAGGAGATCTGCCATATCTCCGGAGTGGAATCATCCATCCCGGCAAAAGAATACTCGGAAGATATTCTGCGGCATCTCTTCCACCAGTTTGAGATCTATCTGTCCGCAGTAAAGGAAGGAGAGTTTGCTCCTTCCATCTACTATGACGGCATGGAGCCGAAAGAGTTTTCCTCCCTCCCGCTTACTCATTTTTCCGGTTACCGACGTGAGGAATACACTTCCATCTCCCAGGTACTGAAAACCTATTACGCTACAAGGAACGCCCTCCTGCGCATCCGCCAGAAATCCGCGGACCTGCGCCATGTTGTACAGACAGCCCTGGAGAGGAACCGTAAGAAATACGATCTTCAGATACGTCAGTTAAAAGATACGGAAAACAGGGAAAAATTCAAGATATACGGCGAACTGATCAACGCCTACGGCTACAACGTGGAAGAAGGGTCGAAGAAAATGGAGGCACTCAACTATTACACAAACGAAATGATTACCATCCCTCTCGACCCCATGAAGACACCTCAGGAAAATGCTCAGAGATATTTCGCGAAATATAATAAACAGAAACGTACTTTTGAGGCACTCTCCGAACTGAGCCGTGAGACCAGAGATGATATCACCTATCTGGAATCCATCCAGACCGCCCTTGATATCGCCCAGACCGAGGATGACCTTGCAGGCATTAAAGAAGAGCTGGTAAATACCGGCTATATCAAACGCAAATTCACGAAAAAGAAAGTGAAGATCAAGAACACACCGCTCCACTACATTTCCTCGGACGGATATCATATGTATGTAGGCAAAAACAATCTGCAGAACGAAGAACTCACCTTCCACTTTGCAGTGGGTAATGACTGGTGGTTCCACGCCAAACAGGCGCCCGGATCCCATGTGATCGTAAAATCCAACGGCGACGAGCTGCCGGACCGCACCTTCGAGGAAGCCGGCCGCCTGGCGGCATACTACTCCAGCATGCGGGGCAGCGATAAAGTGGAGATTGATTATGTAGAGAAAAAACATGTCAAAAAACCCGGCGGCGCCAAACCGGGATTTGTCGTGTACTACACCAATTACTCCCTGGTCATCGACAGTGACATTACCGGAATCCAGGAAGTGACTTCGTAAGTAAGTCACTCCTGGCCCAGGAGATAGTCGATGAACTGCTGGGCTGTTCTTCCGGACAGTCCTCCATGGGCCAGCTCCCACTTATTTGCCTCAAGAAGGAGCTGATCTTCCGGCATGTCGATGCCGCCGCGCTCTGCAAGCACTCGTACGATCTCCTGGAATTCCTTCTTATCCGGGGATCCGAAGTAGATGGTCACACCGAAGCGGGCAACAAGAGACAGTTTCTCCTGAACCGTATCGTTTGTGTGAAGTTCTTCATCCCGGTCCGCCTTGTCACGGAATGTCTCACGGATCAGATGACGCCGGTTGGAAGTAGCGTAAATCAGTACGTTCTCCGGTTTGCGCTCCAGCCCGCCCTCGATCACTGCTTTCAGATATTTGTACTCGATCTCGAATTCTTCAAAAGAAAGATCATCCATGTAGATGATAAACTTATAGTTCCGGTTCTTGATCTGAGCAATCACATCATTCAGATCTTTAAACTGATGCTTATACACTTCGATCATCCGAAGTCCCTGATCATAATACTGATTCAGAATCGCCTTGATAGAGGATGATTTTCCTGTTCCCGCATCTCCGAAGAGAAGACAGTTGTTCGCCCTTTTTCCTCTCACAAAAGCCTCTGTGTTATCGATCAGTTTCTTTTTTGCAATCTCATATCCTACCAGATCATCCAGATGGACATGGGCGATGTTTGTGATCGGAACGATTGCCATCTCCCCGCCTTCCGGGTGTTCGATCCGGAAGGCCTTGTGAAGTCCAAGTTTCCCCACTCCGAACTCTTTATAGAACTGCGTGATTTTCTGCTTGAATTCTTCAGCATCCGCCGCGTTTCCAAGGGAGCGGGCAAGATCACAGATCCGGTCTCTCACCCGGCGGTTGAACACTTTTCCGCCGCCGTTCCCGCTTCTGTAATCCATGAGCACCTGGATACAGCCTGCCCCCAGGTTCTTCTCCAGGCCGCTGAAATCATAATCAAACAGCTCCTTGAAGATCGTGAAATCATGAAGCGCGATCTCATTGATGCTTCCCTCGATCTCACCGACAATTTCACATGAAGTGCTGTACGCGTTTTCATCGCTTGCCAGCAGATAAGTCAGATAGGTATGCCAGAGATTCCCTTCGAATCCATGGCTGACAGAGAGCTCGAGAAGCTGATTCACACATTCGAAGAGGAGGCTCCTCAGATCCTCTCTGTTGTAATATTCATTTTCGTGATTCTCCATCAGGAATGTCATATCTGTGAGAATCTGCCCGGATTCCATGTTCTTATAGAGCATTAATTCATTTGTACGCATTGTTTCGCCTCCTGACGCTGCCTAATAGTTGCCGAGAATGTTCAGGTTCTTCGCTTCTTCCCTGAGTCCCCGGATCGCGTTTTTCACCGCCGGCTCCTCCAGGTTTCCTTCAAAATCCACGAAGAAGCAGTACTCCCACGGTCTGCCCTTAATCGGCCGCGATTCGATCTTCGTCATGTTCAGGTTATTATATATGAAATGAGAAAGGATTCCGTACAGTGATCCGCTCTGATGTGGAAGTTCAAACCGGATGCTGATCTTCGATGCATTCTTCAGGAATACTTTCTGGTTAGTCACCACGATAAACCGTGTGGAATTGTCCGCGTCATCATTGATCTCATCCACAAGAATGGAGAGTCCATGGGCTTTCGCCGCATAGGAGCTGCACACAGCTGCCTGGGTGATGTCGTTGTCCTCCAGCACTTTTTTTGCCGCGATCGCCGTATTAACCACACTGATCTTCTGCCAGTCCGAATGATCGTCAAGAAACCTGCTTGTCTGCATCAGCGCCTCGGTTTTTGAGTATACGCGGTTGATGTCCGAGAGCTTCGCCCCCGGAAGACCGGACAGAGTATGTACAATCGGCAGAATCGTCTCTGCCACGATATAGTTCTCAAACTCATCCAGCAGGTCATACATCTCAATCACCGGCCCTGCTGTGGAATTCTCGATCGGAAGCACCGCGTAATCCGCCGATCCCTCTTCAATTGCTTCCATGGCCTCGCGGAACGTCCGCACGTGAAAACTGTTTACATCCTCTCCGAAGAACTGCTGCATGGCTGCCTGGCTGTAAGCGCCTTCTGTTCCCTGGAATACAACGCGGGCATTCTGCTTGTCCAGGTCATCGATCCGGATAAACGGAAGGCGGCCGAGCGCTCCCGCCTGCACAAGCTGCTGATACTGCAGCTTCCGGCTCATGGACATGAGCTGCTGATAGAGCTCCTGAATCCCCTTTTTATTAAACTCACCGCTCACCTTCGACGCCACATCCGTCAGTTTGTCTTTTTCTCTCTGCCGGTCAAACACTTTGCGTCCTGTCTCTACTTTAAACTGACCGACTTCACCGCTGATCTCCATTCTTCTCTGATAGAGCGCCGCAATCTGGTCATCTATCTCGTCTAATTCATGCCGTAATTCACCAAGCTTATCCATCTCATATCTCCCTTCCGTTCATTATGCACTTCCCTAGTATATTACATTTTTCAGCTAAAATCTACTTTTTTAGTTTTCGGTTGAAAAACAGACCGTTTTAGTATATGATTAGATGGAGAATTTAGGGAGGTACACAAATGAACGTTTCTGAATGTTTAAAAACCCGCAGAAGTATCCGTAAATACAAACCGGATCAGGTTGACCATTCTACGATTGACTCTATTGTTTCTCTGGCATCTTATTCCCCTTCCTGGAAAAACACCCAGATCACCCGCTATACTGCAATTGAAGATCCTGCTCTTCTTGCTGAAATTGCGGACAGGTATACCCCGGATTACAATTCAAACATTATTCGGCAGGCGCCTGTCCTTATGGCAGTGTCTTTTGTGAAGGGAAGATGCGGCTATGAACGTGACGGTTCATATACAACAAAAAAGGGGGATCGCTGGCAGATGTTCGATGTCGGCGTTTCCTGTCAGAGCTTCTGTCTCGCGGCCTGGGAACTGGGTCTTGGGACCGTTATCATGGGTGTTTTCGACGAGGACGGAATCAGCAGGCTGATCGGCCTCCCGGAAGATCAGGAGCTTGGCGCTTTGATCGCGCTTGGTATTCCTGACACGGAACCGGAAGCCCCGAAGAGAAAGACCGTCGGACAGCTGCTCCAATACAGATAATTACCAATACTGATAATCACAAGGAGGTTATTTATGAGACATTTGATGAGTCCGCTGGATTTTTCAGTGGAAGAACTTGATAAGCTTTTGGATCTTGCACAGGACATCGAGGCAAACCGCTCGAAATATGCCCATGCATGCGAAGGCAAGAAGCTGGCGACCCTTTTCTATGAGCCCAGCACCCGTACCCGTTTAAGCCACGAAGCAGCCATGCTGAACCTTGGCGGAAGCGTAATGGGCTTCTCATCCGCAGATTCCAGTTCTGCAGCAAAAGGGGAGAGCGTTTCCGATACGATCCGGACGATCTCCTGCTACGCTGATATCTGCGCTATGCGTCATCCCAAAGAAGGTGCGCCGATGGTTGCCTGCCAGCACTCTTCCATTCCGGTGATCAATGCCGGTGACGGCGGTCATCAGCATCCCACCCAGACTCTGACAGACCTGCTTACGATCCGGAATCTGAAAGGGCGCCTCGGCGACATGACGATCGGACTGTGCGGCGACCTGAAATTCGGCCGTACCGTTCACTCCCTGATCAATGCGCTTGTAAGATATCAGGGCATCCGATTCATACTCATCTCACCGGAAGAGCTTCGTCTCCCGGAATACATCCGCCACGATGTGCTTGACCGGAACAACATTCCGTATGAAGAGGTTGTTCGACTTGAAGATGCAATGCCGTCTCTTGACATCCTCTATATGACAAGAGTCCAGAAAGAACGTTTCTTCAACGAGGAAGATTATGTGCGCATGAAGGATTTTTATATTCTTGACAAGGCGAAAATGAAGCTGGCTCCCAAAGACATGTACGTGCTCCATCCCCTTCCGAGGGTAAATGAAATCGCCGTTGAGGTAGACGATGATCCCCGCGCAGCATACTTCCGCCAGGTACAGTACGGAGTGTATGTGCGTATGGCTTTGATTCTGACGCTGCTTGACATCCACGTTGACTGAAGAAAGAAAGGAAGGAAAAATGTTTAAAAATACATTAAATGTAGGAAGTATCTCCGAAGGTTTTGTTCTGGACCATATTGAGGCCGGAAGAAGCATGGATATTTACAAATATCTTCACCTGGATAAACTGGACTGCTGTGTTGCGATCATCAAGAATGCGAAGAGCAGCAAGATGGGCAAGAAAGATATCATCAAGATCGAGTGTCCGATCGACTTTATGGATCTTGATATTCTTGGATTTATTGATCACAATATCACGGTAAATATTATTGAGAACGAAAAGATTGTTGAGAAAAAGGAACTGAAGCTTCCGAAAGAGATCCGCAACGTAATCCGCTGCAAAAACCCGAGATGTATCACATCCATCGAGCAGGGACTGGATCATGTCTTTGTTCTCACCGACGAAGAGAATCAGATCTACAGATGTAAATACTGCGAAGAAAAATACCGAAGAAGAAGATAGGCGGAACTGAAAGCCATTCAAAAAAAGCAGGTCGCAAAGGCCTGCTTTTTCGATACGGTTTTACAGCAAGTGTTAAGCAAGACGATAAGCCGGGTTATGTCGTGGACAATCATCTGTCTAGGCACGGCGTCGCCGCCGTGCTCGAGCGACCTACCTGAGACGTGACGGGCCGCCACATAGCCTCTTACTCGGTCTTGCTTCGGATGGGGTTTACATGTGCCCTCTCTGTTACCAGCGAGGCGGTAGTCTCTTACACTGCCTTTCCACCCTTACCCCGGAGCGGCACTGCTGCCTGCTGCCGGGGCGGTTTATTTCTGTTGCACTGGCCTTGGAGTCACCTCCACCGGACGTTATCCGGCATCCTGCCCTGTGAAGCCCGGACTTTCCTCGTCTGCGGCCTTTCGGCACCTGCAGCCGCGATTGTCTGTCTTACTTAACACAATTTCTGATTATACTATATTCCCTGAAAAAAATCTACTGTTACTTTCATCTGATTGATGCGGCATTTGATTGATGCGGCATACCTTCATCTGTGCTGGAAAACGAAATGGATTCGCAAGCATATCTCCGGGTTCAGGCCCCCTCCACTCCTTCGTCAACAATCAGCGCCTCTCCATCCGCAGCCGTTGTAGCCAGCTCGTCGCACCGCTCGTTCTGGGGATGTCCGTCATGCCCCTTTACCCAGTGAAAAGTTACATTGTGTCTGTCTTTCGCGGCGAGCAGCCTCTTCCACAGATCCACATTCTTGACCGGCTCGTTCTTCCCCCGCTTCCAGCTCTTTTTTATCCATCCGTCCACCCAGTGCTGGTTGAACGCATTGACCACGTACTGGGAATCCGAGTACACTTCTACCGTGCACGGACGGTTCAGGGCTTCCAGCCCGGCGATCACTGCCATCAGCTCCATCCGGTTGTTTGTTGTCCGGACATATCCCTGGGAGAGTTCCTTTACATGGAGTTCTCCTTTTGTGTCCACATATTCCAGTACGGCTCCGTACCCTCCCGGTCCGTCCGGGTTTCCTCTGGCCGCACCGTCTGTATATATCTTTACAAGCATATTCTGTTCCTCTCTTATTCCGGCAGCGAAAACTGCTGCCCTTCCCGTTCTATCTTCACAATCCTGTCCCGGTACTCCTCCGTACATTCCTCCATCATCAGCCTGTCGCAGACCGAATAATTCTCCCAGAAATGCATGGGAAATACATACTTTGTCCGGGTCCGTTTCATAAAGCAGTCGATCCCCCAGCAGTACTGCTCGCCCAGCCTGGGATCCACGGGCACAAAAGCCGCGTCAATCCGCTCGGGCTGAAGTTTGTTGATTTCCGCCTGGTAGGAACGCCGCATTCCCTTATTGTACTCATCCGGCTCTCCTTCCCAGTGCCACCAGTTCAGATCGCCTGCATGATAAAACGTATGCCCTTCCCCGTCTTTTGCAAGAAATGCAACGCCCTGATCATTGGACCGGAGAGTCCTTATCCTGCATCCTGCAATCACTTTCTCCTCACACGGACCGATACGGAATACATCATCCCCTTCCACAACAGGAATATCGGATGAGAGGATATAACTCAGATTCTTAAACTGTTCTCTCAGTCCGTAGATCGCTTTCCCATAGTGGTCATAATGGGCATGGCTTGCGAACACCAGCATTTTTTTGTCTTTATCGAATCTGGGGAACTCGCCTTTATAGTAGTCAAACAGAAAATACATCTCCTGTGTCTCCACCAGAAATCCGCTGTGCCCCAGGTAAGTTACTCTGATCATATGTTTAAATTCTCCACTACCTGCACAAGCTCGGGAAGGATATACTCCATGTCCTCTTTTGCCGTCTTTGCGCTCTCCGGCAGGTTCAGGATCAGCGTCCGGTTCCGGATTCCCGCCTGCAGGCGCTCCAGCATTGATTTCTTCGAGTATCTTAAGTTGTATGCACGCAGCGCTTCCGGGATCCCCGGGAGCAGTCTGTCCGCCACCTCAGCGAGAGCGTCCGGAGCGCAGTCTTCCTCCATATATCCCACCGCACCTGTTGTAATAATCATCTCCACTGAACCGGTATCGGAAAGCTGACGCATCACCGCAGCCACTACCTCCTTTTCCTGGGGAAGCAGTCCCGCGGCTTTCACCTCGAATCCCACATGTTCCAGCATCCTTCTCAGCGCTGACGCTGCCGCGCTCTCTGCCTTTGCCTTATATGCTCCTGTATCTATCGTAAAAATTGCTGCTCTCATCATCTGTACCCCTTTCTGTATTTTTCTCCCCATGTATCCGCTTTACCTGTCATTTTCCGCATCCGCCGCTCCCGGATCACATTCCGAGAATCCGTTCTGAAATGCGGACTGCATTCCTGTAAACATTTTCCGGAGTATCGTTAATCTCGAATTCTCCGTCCCTGTATAATACTTTTCCGTTGACCATGGTCATCTTCACATTTTGCTTGCTTGCGCTGTATACAATATTCTTCTCAATATTATTATGCAGAGGCTGCATATTCGGCTGCATCAGATCAATCATGATCAGATCCGCCCTTTTTCCGACAGCAACCGTGTCACAGTCGTCAAGCCCCATTGCGTACGCGCCGTTTTTCACTGCCATATCAAGCACATCCCTTGCCGGTACCGCCTCCGGATCATCGCAGACCGCTTTCTGCAGACCTGTCACAAGGAACATCTCCCGGAACATGTCCAGACAGTTGTTGCTTGCCGGTCCGTCGGTTCCGATTGCTACCGGGATTCCCATATCCAGATATTTCTTAACCGGCGCAATGCCGCTTGCCAGTTTCAGGTTGGATGCAGGATTCGTCACCACGCAGATTCCGCGTTTTTTCAAAATATCAAAATCACTCTCATCCATATGCACCCCGTGGAACAATCCTCCGCCGTGACGGAACAGTCCCAGGGAATCCATGTATGCCACAGGAGTCATTCCGGTTTTCTCCCGGCACTCCTCCACCTCTTTTCTCGTCTCCGAACAATGTACAAACACCGGCTCCTTATATTTATCCGCCAGTTCTGCCAGTTCTGCCATCAGCTCCCGGCTGGTTGTATATTCCGCGTGGAAGCCGATCCGGTAGGAAAGCCTGTCCTCCTTGTTGTAATGCAGATAATCATTCTCAACATCCTCGACAGTCCCGCCGAAATCATTGATGTCGCCGCAGAATACCATCCGGAATCCAGTTTCCTTCACAGCGTCCGCACTGTAATTTTTCAGCTTGTACATGTCGAAAGCCGCCGTGATTCCACTGGTCAGATACTCCATAACCGCAAGTTTTGTCAGCCAGTATATGTCATCCCCTGTCAGTTTCGCCTCAGCGGGGAATACCTTGTCGAACAGCCACTCCTGCAGCTTCATGTCATCCGCATAGGAGCGCAGAAACGTCATGGGTGAATGGGTGTGGGCGTTCTTAAATCCCGGCATCACCAGATTCCCCTGTGCATCGATCACCTCGTCCCAGTCAGATCCGTTTCCGCTGCCTGCCGTACTGCCCTGAACGCCTGCTGCCGGAACTTCTTTCACAGCTGTAATCCGTCCGTCTTCGATCTCGATTTCTCCCTCGAAGATCTCTCTTCCTTTTTCCATTGTAAGTATCTTCGCGTTATATATCCTTGTTCTCATACTTTCTCCTTCACATCTTCTGTATGCTCCTGGTCACTAACCGCTCAAATTCCTCAGCGCGCTGATTCGCCACAGCCTGCACGTCAAGATGACTGAGCTCCTCATCTGATATCCCGCTTGCCATATTGGAGACACATGAGATCCCGCACACGCGCAGTCCCGCATGCCGCGCGGCAATCGCCTCGCAGGCAGTGCTCATTCCCACTGCGTCCGCCCCGAGAACAGCATACATCCTGATCTCCGCAGGACTCTCGAAATTCGGTCCTGTTGTCTGAAGATACACCCCCTCTTTCAGGTCAATCTTCTCCTCTGAAGCTGTTTTCCGGATCAGTTTCTGCAGCTCAATGTCATAAATATGTGTCATGTCCGGGAAGCGGTCCCCCAGCTCCGACACATTTTCCCCGATCAGCGGAGATGGGGCAAAACTGGAAATCTGATCCGTAATCAGCATAAAATCCCCCACATGGAAGCTGCGGTTGATACCGCCGGAAGCATTTGTCAGGAACAGAATCTCAATCCCCATGCGCTTCATCAGCCGGGTCGGAAGAACCACATCCTCCATTGAATAACCTTCATAGTAATGCACGCGGCCTTTCATGGCCACTGCCGGCACATCGCCGATATATCCCAGGAGAAACTTTCCGTCATGTCCCTGTACGGTAGATACCGGGAACCCGGGAATATCCCCGTAGGGAATCTCCTGAATCACTCTCATGTTCCGGGCGTATCCTCCCAGCCCGGATCCCAAGATCAGCCCCACTCGCGGAGTGAAATCTGTAACAGATCTGTAATATTCATAGCATCTCTCAAGTTTTTCATACTGTGCGCTCATTGATTTCCTCCTTCTTCATCTGTGTTCACAATGGTATTATAATATCCCCTGTCCGGCCATTCAAGTGTTAGTTTCGCTGTTCAGGAGACCGGCGGCTTTTGCATATCTGATTTTCCAGCCGCACCGCCCGCCCCTTTCACTGCTGCATTTTGTCTTTCAGATGATAATGCATACCAGGCCGCCGTTGCAGTCGTTTACAATCTTCTGCATGGAATCCTGCAGCTTCACCTGGCTCTCATCATTGATCATTGCGATCTTGTTCTTCATCCCGTCCATAACCAGTTCTTCCACCGTTTTTCCGAAAATATTCGTTCCCCAGACACCCTCAGGCGTCTCTGCCTCCTTCTTAATATACTCCGCCAGATCTTCCGCCTGCTTCTCGCTCCCCACGATCGGTGCGATCTCTGTCTCAATATTAGCACGGATCATATGGATAGAAGGAGCCTCAGAACGGATCTTCACCCCGTATTTACTGCCCTGCTTTATGATCACCGGATCATCAAGCCGGATATCCTCTCTGGACGGTGTCACAACTCCGTATCCCTTCATCTTTACATTTGTAAACGCATCCCGTATCCGGCTCAGCTCTCCTTTCATGGAGGACAGTTCCTTCACCATGGTGATCAGCTCATATTCACCGGTGATCTGCATGCCGGTCATTTCACTGAGGATCTCATAATAATACTTCTGCTCAAATCCGATCCTGACCTTTACTCTTCCCGTATCCATCTCAATCTGATCTACAGAGACCGTATCTATGTAAGGACTGTCAATCTCAATCTGCCGGGACGCAATACTCCTCACATCATCCAGATCCGCCATGATCTCTTTCACATGGGTTAACAGATCCTGTTTGATCCTGTGTTCTCTGGAGAGCATCTCTACCCATTTCGGTACGTAAAATTCAATCTCCGTAATTGGAAATTCAAACAGAATCTGCCGCATGATCTCGTGAATATCCTCTGCCTTTAACTGCTCGCAGTTGACTGCGACAACCGGTGCGCCGTACTTCTCTTCCAGTTCTTTCTTAAGTTCCAGCGCTTCTTCCGTGTATGGCTTCCGGCAGTTTAACAGGATCAGGAAGGGCTTTCCGATGGACTGGAGTTCTTTCACTGTCTTCTCTTCCGCGTCAATATAATTTTCTCTCGGAAGATCTGTAATGCTTCCATCCGTAGTGACCACAAACCCGATGGTCGCATGGTCATGGATCACCTTCTGCGTGCCTATGGCAGCCGCTTTTGTAAATGGAATTTCGTACTCGAACCAGGGTGTCTTCACCTGGCGCTCGGCATCGTTTTCAATATGCCCTGCCGCTCCTTCTACCATAAATCCCACACAGTCGATCAGCCGGATCTTCACCTCCACATCCTCGGAGATGCGGACCGCAGCCGCCTCTTTTGGGACGAATTTCGGTTCTGTTGTCATGATTGTCGTTCCGGACGCAGACTGGGGCAGTTCATCCCGCGTCCGTTCTCTCGCGTGGGCATCCGTCATGCCCGGAAGTACAAGAAGATCCATAAATCTCTTGATAAATGTTGATTTGCCTGTCCGAACCGGTCCGACCACGCCAATATAAATCTCTCCGTTCGTCCGGGCCTTCATATCTCTGTATACCTGAAATGAATCCATAAAAATACCCCCTTGTTCTGCTGATACAATGTATGCAGCATTCACAGGGGGTATGACTTCTTTCTTATCACAAAATGCGGATTCCGGACAAAGAGCCGTTCTATTAATTCTCCCAGGTCAGAGCGCGGTTCTCACTGCGCGGATCTCTCATCATAAGGTCATCCACTGCTTCTGCAGGAGATTTTCCTTCAAACAGTACAGCGTTCACTTCCTCCACGATCGGCATGGATACCTGATATTTCTCAGCAAGACGCGCCGCTGCCTTGGCGGAGTACACGCCTTCCACTACCATCTTGACCTCATCCATTGCCTCCTGCATGGACATTCCCTTGCCGATCAGATAGCCTGCCTTCCGGTTGCGGCTGTGCACACTGGCACAGGTTACGATCAGATCGCCGATTCCGGTAAGACCTGTGAAACTCTCGATCTTTCCGCCCATCTTCACGCCCAGGCGGGCAATCTCCGCGATGCCTCTCGTAATCAGAGCTGCTTTTGTGTTGTCTCCGTAACCGAGTCCGTCCGCGATTCCTGCCGCAAGAGCGATCACGTTCTTCAGCGAGCCGCCCAGCTCAATCCCCAGAATATCCGGGCTCGTGTAGACGCGGAACACTTTACTGATAAACATGGACTGCAGGTATTCTGCCGTTTTCTGTGTTTTTGCGCCGATCACGCATGTGGTGGGAAGTCTGCGTCCCACCTCCTCCGCATGGCTTGGTCCGGACAGAACCGCCACGTCAGCCTGCGGTATCTCCTCCTCGATCTGACGGGAAAGAGTCATAAGAGTGGACTCTTCAATTCCCTTTGCCACATCCACGATGATCTGCCCTTCCGCCACATACGGCTTCATCTTCCTGGCCGTCCCTCTTGTAAATGGAGACGGTACGGCAAGCACAAGGAAGTCCTGCCCCCGGATCGCTGATTCCAGATCACCGGTAAATACCATATCCTGCGCCAGTTTCACCCCGGGAAGTTTCAGTTCATGTTCCCTTTTCTCATCCAGCATTTTCACTTCATTCTCATCGATCGACCATACCGTGACCTGATGCCCGTTGTCATGAAGAAGAACCGAGAGCGCCGTACCCCAGCTTCCGGCGCCAAGAATACCTACATTTGCCATATTATCCTACTCCTTTTTCTTTGATCCGAATTTATTCTCCGTACCTGCCAGAAGCCTCTTGATATTCGCCCGGTGGCGGTACCATGCAAGTGCGGTAAGCAGGAAGAGAACCACATAGAACTCATAGCACCTTGCCGCCTCCATCTCAAACCAGCCCATCTGCCCGATGATGATCATTTCCACAAGAAACGCAGTGTAGGCAGCCAGAGACCCGACAGATATGTAGCGTGTAACTATAACCGGCACAAGGAAAAACGCAAGTGTGACCGGGATCAGCAGCAGACTTTCCGGCAGATGCCAGAAGCTGTTGACAACTACAAGTCCCGCCATCACAGCAATGCCTTTTCCTCCTTTAAAATTCATGTAAAACGGAAAATTATGCCCCAGTGTAACGCCGGCTCCTGCATAGAGTGCCAGCAGCGGAAGGGAATCATTTCCCTGATACATAAATCTTACGATCAGAAACGCTGCGACACATTTGATCACATCCCCCGCAAACGTCATGAGTCCTGCCTTCCAGCCAAGGACCCGCAGCGCGTTCGTCGTGCCCGCGTTTCCGCTTCCTTTCTTCCTGATGTCCACGTGGCTCATCCTGCCGACCAGATATCCGGTCTGAAACAGCCCGCAGACGTAACCGATCGCCAGACAGATCAATCGTTCCATAACTTTACTGCTCCTTCTCCTTTCTCTCCCTTATGAAAAACTTCAGAGATGTTCCCCTGAAACCAAACGCTTCCCTGATTTTATTCTCAAGATATCTCGTGTAGGAGAAATGCATCAGTTCTTTGTCATTTACAAAAATCACAAAAGTCGGCGGCTTCACGGAAACCTGCGTAATATAGTAAAGCTTCAGCCTCTTTCCCTTGTCTGACGGCGGCTGCTGCATTGCAACAGCCTCTGTCATGATCTCGTTGAGCACTCCTGTTGCGATTCGGAGTGTCTGGTTTTCAATCACCATGTCGATCATGTCATAAAGCTTCACAAGACGCTGTCCTGTCGCTGCGGAGACATACATGATCTCCGCATACGGCATGTAGGAGAGCACCTGTCTGATCTGTTTGTCATATTCCCGCATGGTGCGGTCATTTTTCTCAATGGCATCCCATTTGTTTACCACAATGATAATGCCTTTTCCCCTCTCATGGGCTATGCCCGCGATCTTGGCATCCTGCTCGGTCACACCCTCTACAGCGTCGATGACCATGAGCACCACATCCGCTCTCTCCACCGCGGTTACGGTTCGGATAATACTGTAACGCTCCAGTTCCTCCTTGATCCTGCTCTTTCTGCGGAGTCCTGCGGTGTCGATAAAGATATAGGGCTTACCATTATGGATAATCTCCGTATCAATGGCATCACGGGTCGTTCCCGCCACATCAGATACAATCACCCGGTTCTCACCGAGCAGACGGTTGATAATGGAGGACTTCCCAACATTCGGTTTTCCCACGATAGCAATCCGCGGACGGTCATCCTCCTCTTCCTGCGCGCTTCCCTCCGGGAAATGCTGCGCCACGATGTCGAGCATATCTCCAAGCCCGAGTCTGGATGCGGCGGAAATCGGGACCGGATCTCCGATACCGAGATTATAAAACTCATACACATCCGGCATATATTTCTCAAAATTATCGACTTTATTTACCACAAGCACAATCGGCTTTCCTGATCTGCGGAGCATATCCGCCACTTTTGAGTCCGCGTCCTGAAGTCCCTGCCGTACATCAGTAATGAAAACAATCACATCCGCCGTATCAATGGCGATCTGCGCCTGCTCTCTCATCTGCGAGAGAATCACATCTCTGCTGTCCGGTTCAATTCCCCCGGTATCTACCATGGTAAATTCTTTGTCAAGCCATGTCACATCCGCATAGATTCTGTCACGCGTCACACCCGGCGTATCCTTGACAATAGAGATCTTCTCTCCTGCCAGAGCGTTAAACAGCGTTGATTTTCCCACGTTCGGACGGCCTACAATGGCAACTACTGGTTTACTCATATTTCAACTGCCTTTCTGAATACTTTCCTTTTAAAATACGATCTGTTTAATTCTGATCTGTTTTCCTGTTCCGGCCGGCATCTGATCAGCAGCCAAGCACTGCGTCAACCAGATCCTGCCCGCTTGATTTTACAATATCCACAGAAACTTGTAAAGCATCGGACACCTGTTTTACCGTATAATCATCCAAAAATACGTCCTCATCCGCCTTGAGCATACTGCACGGGATGAGAAGACGGCTGCCCAGTTCTTTTCCCTTCAGCTGGGCGATAATATCCTGTGCTGTCACCAGCCCTGAAACAGTAATGCGTTCCCCGAAAAAATCATTTCTTACAGCATATACGCGGATATTCACATTCGGATACTTTTCCCGGATCCGCCCGGCAATGCCGCACAGATAGGGATATGCAAGCCTGCCTGTTGCGATTGAAAGCTCCGCCTCTCTTTTATCTCCCGGAAGCTGACTGTATGCCTCCTCGAACTCATTGTGTAGAAGACGAAGCATTCCCACGCCGTTTTCCAGCTGAAGATATCCGTCGTAGCGCTCCTCTTCCGGAAGTTCTTCCTCTGCCAGCAGATACCATTCATCCCCTGCATGGATAAAGTGCAGACCATATTCTTCATACAGCTTCTTCTGCCACCTGTGGATCAGGGAGAGTACTTCCCTTGCGTCCTCCCGTGTAAACGGCTCCAGAGGATACAAACCGTCACGGTATTTCGTCAGTCCCACCGGTACAACAGACACACTCCGAAGCAGCGGCAGATAACCTGCGAGATCGCGGATGGAGCGCTCCAGCTCTTCCCCGTCATTGATGCCCTTGCAGAGAACAATCTGCCCGTTCATCTCCACGCCGCCCTGAAACAGCTGATCCACTTTTTTCAGCGCATCCCCGGCAAAACGGTTGTGAAGCATCCTGCACCGAAGTTCCGGGTTCGTTGTGTGGAAAGAAATATTGATCGGTTCCAGACGGTACCGGATAATCCGGTCAATATCGTGGTCGCTCATATTTGTAAGCGTCACATAATTTCCCTGAAGAAAAGAAAGCCTGGAATCATCATCCTTAAAATAGAGCGTGTCCCGCATCCCTTTCGGCATCTGGTCAATAAAGCAGAACATACACTTGTTTCTGCAGGAGCGATACTCATCCATCAGGCCCTCGCCGAAGTCCAGTCCAAGCTGTTCATCCGCATCTTTCTCAATCTCCAGCTCCCACTCTTCTCCGTCGGGTTTCTCAATCAGAAGGAGAATCTCTTCATCTTCCACAAAAAACTGGTAATCAAAAATATCTTCAATCTCATTTCCGTTGATGGCAAGAAGCTTATCTCCCGCCTCAATCCCAAGCTCATCCGCAATGCTTCCCTGTTCCACTCTGCGGACAATATGCTCATGTTTTTTCATTATATAAAAGCTCCTCATTTCTCTGGTTAAAATCAGCGGACACCCGCACTCAGGGATAGGAAAATGCGTCTTACATGCAAGCATGCATTTTCCTATCCCTGGGCACGGCGGTAAACTGTAACGCTAGTATAACATAATTTCCGGATTGCGCAAAGCGCACTTGAATTTAATTTGGAAAAATGATATAAATGATATGTAAAATCATGTAATTACAAATCAGCAGGAGAAAAACATGTCTAATATCGAACTTTTAGAAAAAACCCTTCCGGTCGCTCCGCTTAAGATTGTCGCTATGGAGAGCTGCCGGGAACTAGGACAGAAAGTTAACGATTACATCGTTTCTTTCCGGGAAAACACAATTAACGAAGTCTCTGAATCTTCCCTGTACGTAAACTACAAAACGAATAATTATCTGGTTGACTGCCAGTGCCCCAGATTCGGTACAGGTGAGGCAAAAGGCGTACTCAGAGAGTCCATCCGCGGAACAGATCTGTTCATCATGACAGATGTGTGCAACTACAGCCTGACTTACACAGTCAGCGGCCACTTAAATCACATGTCACCCGATGATCATTACCAGGATCTGAAACGAATTATTTCCGCAGCTACCGGAAAAGCTCACCGCATCAATGTCATCATGCCGTTTCTCTATGAGAGCCGCCAGCACAAACGTACAAAGAGAGAATCTCTCGACTGTGCCCTGGCGCTTGAGGAACTGACTTCCATGGGCGTTTCCAATATCATCACATTTGACGCCCACGACCCGAGAGTACAGAATGCGATTCCGCTGAGCGGTTTTGACAGTTTCAATCCGCCGTATCAGTTTATGAAGGCATTGTTCCGTGCAGTGCCGGATATTAAGCCGGACAAAGAACACCTCATGATCATCAGTCCGGATGAAGGCGCGATGCACAGAGCAGTTTACTTCTCCAACGTACTCGGTGTTGATATGGGTATGTTCTACAAACGCCGTGATTACTCTACTATTGTAAACGGAAAGAACCCGATCGTTGCTCACGAATTCCTGGGCGATGATGTAAAAGGGAAAGACGTTGTCATTGTAGATGATATGATCTCTTCGGGCGGAAGTATGCTCGATGTCGCAAAACAGCTGAAAGAGAGAAACGCCGGACGCGTCTTCGTCTGTACCACTTTCGGTCTGTTTACAGAAGGTCTGGCGAAATTCGATGAATACTATGAGAAAGGATTCATCAACAAGGTAATCACAACCAACCTGACTTACCTGCCGCCGGAATTACACGCAAAACCTTACTTTGTTGTGGCAGACATGAGTAAATTTCTGGCTCTGATTATCGATTCACTGAATCATGATATAACAATCGGGTCAGTAATGAATCCGACAGACAGAATTCATACGCTTCTTGAAAAGAAAGCACGTGGAGAGAAAATCTGAGTTTGCCGCATAGGAAACTCAGACAGAACAAATCCGAAATCCGCAGGAGATAATTAGTGAAAACGTATTCTGCGGGAAGGGAATGCCGGATTCGGCTCCGCTCCAGGATCTAAGAAAAACTAAATGAGCGGGAAACCTGCTAAAGACAGGATTGAAAATGGAACAACTCGCTTCGCTCAGACAATTTCCATTTTCAATCCAACGCAGTTTTCC
>DXGZ01000092.1 GCA_019113645.1 Candidatus Mediterraneibacter vanvlietii
AACGCCTAAATATTTCAGCATTCCGGAGACGGAGACCCGGCGATTCTGTTTTCTGGCAGCTTCCGTCTTTTCAGAAACCTCGAGATAAATGGCTTCTGTTATTTTCCCAGAATGCTGATAGCTTTTTTTAGTACATCAAGTGCATCCTGGGCATCACGGAGTTCGCGTTTCAGACGGGCAATCTCTTTCTGCTCATCAGAGGCGTAATTACCGGAACCACGAACAGGGATATCGCCAGACTCCCGGAAGTCCTTCAGCCATTTTGTCAAAGTGCTGTAACCCACACCGAGATTTTGGGCACAACCACGAACACCAAGCTCCTTGTGATCGAAATAATACTGGACTGCATCCAATTTAAACTGTTTGTCATGTTGCTTTGCCATAATGAGATCCTCCTTCAGTACGATACTTCTATTGTATCATGTATTGTCTATTTGGAATTTTCTCATTTTGACTTGCACTATTTATATTCTAGCACCACAGTACAGAAAGAGTTACGGAGATAGTTGTAGTTAAAGTGTTTTACATGACGCCAGAATCCATCATCACTGTAGTCGCCTTCGGAAAGAAGACAGTGAATGTGGGGATTCCATTTGAGAGCACGGACAAAAGTATGAAGGACCATAATATAGCCGGGAGTAAAGTTTTTGGCATGGTTCAGATTGAAAAACATCCGCGATATTACACTGGAGACGGAATGAAAGAGACAGTTCAGGAGAGAACGGCCCTGAAGAAAAAAGGCTCGGAGATTTTCAACAATGGTAAAAACGCAATGGCGGTGCTGGACATTGACGAGTTTAACAGACATACTGGTGGTGCGTTCCATAGCATATAAATGCCATAGTTCATAATAACTATGAAAATGGAAAACCAATACAGATATATACTTTTGATATTACGGACAACGTTACTTCTGTCGTGATCCCGGTAAATGGGGAGTACATGGAAATAAAGAATGATACAAACCCCAGAAAAAAATTGGGGATTGAGAGCGAAACCCAAGAAATTAAACAAATCATTAGGGATTCACATTATTCATCCAGTACAAAACGTAAATTAATCCAAATATTTGAACAGCTTGGTACAGAAGTATTTGGAAATTCCAAGATAGTAGAAGTGTTGGGATGCTCCGAAACTACTGCCACCTCATATATCAAAAGGATGTGTGACGAGTTGCATATTATATATGCGGTAGAAGGAAGTGGAAAAGGAAAGTATGTTTTTCGTCAGTAACAAATGCAGTAGCGGGCTTGCTTTAACGAAATCCTTTATTTTTAATCCGGCAGAGCATTTTGATGTTGTTGGGAAGCAGGGAACAGTCATCAGAAATAAAAAGAAACTTGTATTTCTGACGTCATAAGATATATACTGTTAGAGAAGTTATACGGAAAGCAGGAGTGATTATGGCAAGCAAATACGTACAGGTATATACTGACTTGAAGAGAAAGATAGAGAACAGGGAGCTGGATATCGGGCAGGATCTTCCGGCAGAGGGAGAACTCATGGAGCGTTATCAGGTCTCCCGGGACACGGTCCGGAAAGCTCTGGGGATGCTGGAGAATCAGGGCTACATCCAGAAAGCAAGAGGCAAGGTGGCGACGGTATCCGGCAGGGGGGCTTACTCATTCCCCTTTGAGAAGATCGCCAGCTTTAAGGAGCTGAACGCGCACCTGAACCGAAAGACCAGGACGGAAGTGGTGAATCTGGAGATTCTCTCAGATGGGAACAGAATTATGGAGCTGTTCGAGGACGATGAAGAACAGGAAGTCTATGATCTGCTCCGTGTCAGGGAGATCGAGGGGGAACGGGTGATTATCGATCACGATTATTTCAGGCGGAGCATCGTGCCGAACCTGCCGCTTCGCGCCTGCCGTGACTCGGTGTATGAGTATCTGGAAAAAGAACGGGGGCTTCAGATCGGATATGCGACAAAGGAGATTTTCGTTCAGGACGCCACGGAAAAAGATCGGAAATATCTGGATCTGGGAGAGTACGGACTTGTGGTGGTAACGAAAAGTTATACGTATACGAAGGATGAGGTTTTGTTCCAGTATACGGAGTCACGGCACAGGCCGGATCACTTTAGATTTGTAGGAGTTGCACAAAGATAATATCCTGAATTTATGCAGAGCGCCAAAAGTGATGTCGGCGCTCTTTTTTTGCGTTAAATCTATTGACCAACAAATACGTATATGTTAATTTATGGTCAAACATATACGTATAAGTTAAAAAGAATGTGAGAGAGGTGTAAAACATGTCAGAATTTACAAATGACGCTAAAAAGATGCTTGAACTCGTCGGAGGAAGAGAGAACATCGTATCTTTTACGCACTGCGCGACCAGGATGAGATTTGTACTGGCAGATGACAAGAAGGCGGATGTAAAAGGGATCGAGGAGCTTTCCTGTGTAAAAGGAAGTTTCACGCAGGGCGGACAGTTCCAGGTGATTATCGGAAATAAGGTTTCCATGTTCTATGATGAGTTCGTAGCTGTCAGCAACATGGACGGTGTGGACAAACAGGAAGCAAAGAAGGCGGCAAAAGGAAATATGAACCTTCTCCAGAGAGCGGTAGCGAACCTGGCTGAGATCTTCGCGCCGATCATTCCGGCCATCATCGTAGGAGGTCTGATCCTCGGTTTCCGAAACGTAATCGGAGATATCAAGCTTCTGGAGGACGGAACCAAGTCTATCACAGACGTGTACCAGTTCTGGAAAGGAACCTATGATTTCCTCTGGCTGATCGGAGAGGCGATCTTCACTTTCCTGCCTGTGGGCATTACCTGGTCTGTATGTAAGAAGATGAATGTGGATCAGATGCTGGGTATTGTACTCGGAATCACTCTGGTATCTCCGCAGCTGATGTCAGCCAGCGACTATGTGTCCGCGGTTGAAGCCGGGGAAGCTGTGAAATACTGGGATTTCGGAGCATTTCACATCAACATGGTAGGCTACCAGTCACAGGTAATACCGGCGATTCTTGTGGGACTTGTATTTGCGGTGATTTACCGGTTCCTGAAGAAACATGTTCCGGAAGTGATCTCCATGATCGTTGTTCCGTTCTGTTCACTTGTACCGTCTGTTCTTCTGGCACATACCGTGATCGGACCTTTTGGGCGTATGCTCGGTGATGGACTGGCAGGAATCATCATGGCAGGATTCAACTCCTCTTTTGCATGGCTTTTCAGCGGAATCTACGGACTGCTCTACCCGCTCCTTGTTATCACGGGACTGCATCACTCCATGCTTCCGATTGACCTTCAGACGGTTGCCACAATGGGCGGAATCTATACGTTCCCGGTTGTAGCGCTGAGCAACATCGCTCAGGCAACAGCGGTTATGGCATTCGTATTTGTGAACAGGCGTGACGCGAAAATCAAAGAAGTGGGGATTCCGTCCTTCATCTCAGGATACCTTGGAGTTACGGAACCGGCCATGTTCGGTGTAAACCTGAAATACCTCTATCCGTTTATCGGAGCCATGATTGCCAGCGGAATCATGGGCATTATCTCCAGACTGTTCGGCGTGATTGCCAACAGCGTGGGAGTCGGCGGACTTCCGGCGTTCCTGTCCATGAGAGGAGACAAGATTCCGGTATATATTCTGTGCATTGTGATTGACATTGTACTTGCGTTTATCATTACGGTGATTCTGTCCAGGACAAAACTGAAAGACTATGGCAATAAATAAAAGACAGGAGTAGATGAGCATGAATCTTGGGAATAAAGTTGTATATCAGATCTATCCGAAATCCTTTCAGGATACGAACGGGGATGGCATCGGTGACCTGAAAGGGATCACCAGCCGTCTGGATTACATAAAAGAGCTGGGCGTGGACTATCTCTGGATCACTCCGTTCTTTGTCTCCCCTCAGAATGACAATGGATACGATATTGCGGACTACCGCAGTATCGATCCCATGTACGGGACCATGGAGGATTTTGAGGAACTGGTGCGCGAAGCTGCAAAAAGGGATATTTACCTCATGGTAGATATGGTGTTCAATCATTGCTCCACGAAACATGAGTGGTTCCAGAAAGCTCTGGCAGGAGATCCATATTACAGAGACTTCTTCATTTTCCGGAAGGGAAAGAACGGTCTTCCGCCCACCAACTGGGTGTCGAATTTCGGCGGGAGCGCATGGAGCTATCTGCCGCAGACAGATGAGTATTATCTCCATCTGTTCCATGTGACGCAGGCAGATCTGAACTGGGAGAATCCGAATGTAAGGCGTGCCTGCTACGATATCCTGGACTTCTGGATCGAAAAAGGCGTGAAGGGATTCCGGTTTGACGTGATCAATCTGATCTCCAAGGGGGCCTATGAGGATGATCTGGAGGGAAATGGAAAGAAGTTCTACACAGACGGCCCGAGGATTCATGAATTCCTCCGGGAGATGAACCGGGAGACCTTTGGAAAATATGAGGATATGATTACAGTGGGAGAGATGTCTTCCACCACACTGGAGAACAGTATCCGATACTCGAATCCGGAGTCGGAAGAACTGTCCATGATCTTCAGCTTCCATCATCTGCGCATTGATTATCCTTCGGGAAACAAGTGGGCGATTCAGCCCTTCCGTTTCCATGACCTGAAGAAAAATCTCTTTACATGGCAGAGGGAGATGGAGAAGGGCGGCGGCTGGAACGCGCTCTTCTGGTATAACCACGATCAGCCAAGGATCGTTTCCCGAATCGGCGACGAAGGGAAATACCGGGTGAAATCCGCCAAAATGCTGGCGACTACCATCCACGGGCTGGAGGGAACTCCTTACATTTATCAGGGGGAAGAAATCGGTATGACAAACGCCGGTTTTACCGATATCAGCCAGTATCGTGATATTGAGACACTGAACTATTTTAATATCCTGAAGCAGGAGGGCAAGTCCGAGGCAGAGGTGTACGAGATCCTGCGCAGAAAGTCCCGGGATAATTCCCGGACTCCCATGCAGTGGGATGACAGCGCCAACGCCGGATTTACCACAGGGGAGCCGTGGATTCCGGTGATCGATAATTACCGTGAGATCAACACCATGGATCACGAAGACAAAGACTCGATCTTCCAGTATTACCGGGAGCTGATCCGGCTTCGCAAGAACGTGCCGGTGATTGCCGAAGGAAAGTTCGAGGCGCTGCTGGAGGACCATGACAGCATCCTGGCATATAAAAGAACCGGATGCGGACAGGAACTCTATGTGTTCTGCAATTATTTCGAAAAAACAGTGCCGGTGTCCATGGAGATCCCGGCGGACTGCCGATGCATACTTTCCAATTATAATGAAGATGTATCGACGGAGAACCTGACGCTGAGACCGTATGAGGCGGTGATGTTTCTGAGGTAAAATGAGGCCGCCAACTACTGCGAATAGTTGACGGCTGAACTTGCAAAAAGTTTAGAATGTTGATTTTAAGGGCAGTCCTTGTTTTCTGGCTTTCCCTTTTCTGTTCTTAATATACCATATCAGGCAAAGTCTTTTAAGGTCAGATATATTTTCCGCTATTTCGCGCAATAACATTTCCGGTGGAAGTAAATGGATCCGGAAGCGGGCGTAGTGTTTGAAAAAGGGGATTTTGAGTTCCAGGAAGGTATGTTTCGTGTTCCGGCAAAAGTCACACTCCACACACCTTCCCGGACTCAGAAAGATCTCTGCAAATCGTTTGCCTCGCTTCCTGGGCATTCCCTGCCGGAAATGTTCTCCGCAAAACAAGCGAAGAAACAAAACAGCTAGTCAATCCACTCCTGAATTTCCTCAATACTGGCTTCCACTGCTTTAGCGATGTTTTCTATTGTCATCCCCATTGCAGAGAGCCTTTTTGCGGTTGCTTTTGCTTCAGCAGCACGGCCCTCTTCGATTCCAGCGGAATGACCGTCTTCCCAGGCAGCTTCCCGTTCCTGTTTCATATGCTTTTCCTGATCATATTCAAAAATGCTCATTTCTTTCGCCTCCGCTTTATGTTTCTTCAGAAACTCTTCCAGAACCCCTTCCGCAATACATTCATTGATCGTGCGTTCTACCGCATCTGACAGGACCATGCTCTTTGTGTATTTTCTGATTTTATTCGTATAGATTGCATATTCCTTCAGTGTTCTGCATGCTTCTTTAAGTCCGGTATTGTTGTCTCCCGAAATATTGAGCATGACTGCCTGGAGTTCCAGTTTTGCTTCCCGCGACTTGATTTCGTACATATCTGACAGTTTCAAAACCATCCGTTCCGGTTTCTCCTCTTCCCCATTATAGAAAATAACAAACTCCGGAGACGGAAGATGCACAACCTTTGTCCCATATAAGTTGGCATCCTTTGTTATACCTGCATAAAGTTTGGAAATATAGAGCAAAAAACGCAGGGGCAGATTCGGGTTATAAGTGGACTGGTGCTCATACAGGGAGAGGCGTCCGTCAATCAGGAAAGAGACGTCATTCTTCATTGTCATGTAGATGGCGTTCTCCAAGGTATTGATTTCCAGCAGTTCCGGATCTGTATAGTGTTTTTCTGTCATTGCATTATACAGTTCCAGCAGATTGTTTTTGTCTTCAAAAAGCATGATAAAAACAGTGGATTTAAATGTCCGGTTTACAGTTACAGTGTTTTCATTCGCCATATAATAGCCTCCTTTTGTTTGTGGTGCAAAGAGGCTGTTACATCCGGGACTTGTCCACTGCTCATCCGCATCTGAAAAACCTCTCTGCTTTTGTTGATTTGGGAATAAAAGCATTGAGATTTTCCTGAATGTGATTAGAACTTTTGATGGGCTAAATGCCTTCTGAGAATAAAAACATGTTGGAAATGTTTAATGCTTTATGAGTATCTTAGCACAAAAAATACTGTAATACCAGAAAAATCCGCACAACAGAGCTCTGTTTCCCGGCTCCATTTACTTCCAACGGAAATGTTATTGCACGAAATAGCGAAATCACTTGACAATGTACTCTTACAAATGTAGTATATAAAATATTACGAATGTAGGAGAAAAAGCGACGCGATGTTTCACCCCCGCGCCAAAGCAGTCTATGAGAAAAGTGCTGGAATACAGCCGGTCATGGAAATGTCACAAGCGCGGCGGCAGCGCTTCAGAATTCATGCAATGATTATCTGTGCGAGATATCCTATCGGCTGGGAATGATGGGAAATGACGAATATTCCGATGATCAGGCGCTCGGATATCTTCAGGAATATGCGAAGCTTTTTAATCTGGATAAAAAGAGCGGAATCGAACTGCCGTAGAGTGCGGGCGGGAGATATTTGAGACGTATTTCAGAGGGAGTAATTAATTATAATGATAAAAAAGAAATTGACAGCGGCGCTTGTGATTTTGAGCATGGCAGCCCTGTCCGGATGCGGTGCGCCGGAAGATGGCCGGGAAGATACATCAGGCGACACACCAGACCAGACCGAAGAATCTGTTTCAGAGGATGATTTCTATCATGTAAAATCGATCGAAATGGAAGAGTCAGAGGAGGAATCCGCAGAGAACCTGATGAATTCCTTTGGAGCGCTGTGCGCGGAAATCTATGAAAATGCGGATAAAGGCAGCGCCTCGAACGTGGTGCTGGAAGAAGAGACCGTCCATGAGATGGTCGAAGCAGCAGCGGCGGAAGGTCTGACCGTGACATGCGGAAGCTATGATTATAATATGCTGAACTATGAAAATGTGGATGAATGTCTGCGGAAAGCCGCAGCAGGTGAAGCGGCGGAAGCTGAATTCTATGAGATCACAGCCAGCGGGTATTTCAGATATTTCGGTCTGACGGCAGAGGAGGGAGACCTGATCGTCACCTATGCGAATGCCGCGTTTAATGACGCGATGGAACTGCAGATCCGGCAGCTGGAGAAGTTCCAGGTCTATGAGTGGGAATACACGGAGAAGGGGTGGCTGATCTGGGAGAAGGCGCCGTCCCGCAATCAGGAGATGGACATGCACAGCTTCTTCCGTGTCCTTCCGCTGGATGAAAAATGCAGGGAGTTCTGCAGCCGGTACATCGGCCCTGTGAGTTATTTCAGCAACAATCTGTTCCTGACAGACTGGGATGAAGAGAGTATGGAGCAGATAGAATTCAACGATCTGTATGATTTCCTGTATGCCATGAAATACGGAACATCTCTGGAGGAGGAAAGCATAACAGACGGGATTCCCAAAGAAGAATTTGAAAATGTAGTGCAAAGCTATTTCCACATTTCGGCAGAAGATCTGGAAACATATGCCCGTTACGATCCGGTGAACGGCACTTATCCCTGGGAGCCTTTCGGACCGTGGAACCGGGCGCGCGGCCTGCAGCCGTTCCCTGAAGTAGTAAAATGTGTGGAAAATGGAGACGGCACATGGACGTTGTATGTGGAGGCGGTTCTGGTAGAGGCGGGGACAGACTGCTCTTTTAAACATACAGTTACGATGAAAGAAGAGAATGGAAGCTGGATCTATACGGGCAACGATGTGGACGAGGAAGGATCCCGGAATATTCCGGAATATATACCAAGAAAAAATTTCTAAATACAAGGGGCGTCAAGGTATCGGACATGCAGAAAATCCCGCCGGAAGCTGGGACAGACAATGCCGCTTTCCGGCGGGACAGTGATACTATTTGTGGGAATGCCGCCCCGACTCCTGACCGGTATTGCCGTGATGCCGGCTGCCCTGGCTGCGGCTTCCACGACTCCGGTCTTCCTGAGATCGGTCTTCCTGAGAGCGGTTTTCCTGATCAGTACTGCCGGAACAGGAATCCGCGGAACTGATATTTTCAGATTCACTACTGTCGGAATAAGAATCAATCAGATCATATAATTCACGCATAGTAAGATCGCGTATATCGTCCGGCGTGACGGAAGAGTCGAACTCCTTTAAGATCAGGTAAGCGCGATATTTGCCAAAGGAAAGACCGGCCTCATGGGCGTTTTGCATTTCGCTCATGTCACCGGAATGGCACTGAATATCAGAGCGTCCGTCAGCGCAGGATTCTACGCACTCAAATATCTCATTGTACTGCGCCTCACTGTCGCCGGCGACTGTAAATGTGATCAGAGCATCCGGCGACAGATAAGATTCTAATTCCTGGCTGTCAAGCAGACTGACAAGCGCGGCATCATAATCCATAAAGCGTATATCCAGCGAACCGGCGAGTTCTTCGCCGTCCTCGTTGTATCCTCTGATAGAAACGATCCGGTTAAAACGGTTGATTCCAAGTTCCAGCGAGGGATTGATATCAATGCTGATAAACGCGGTAGGCGTCATGAATACCCACGATCCTCCGATGAAAAGCAGAGCGATGAGGCAGGCGGTCAGAGCAGCAGTGTGCCTGAAAACAGTCGTTTTTCGGAAGAGATGAAGAGAAAATCCTGTTTTCCAACGGGGAGTGTGGTTATATATTTTTTGAGAAAGATAATCTTTTGTACGTTCTTTGAGCGCATTCTCCGCGTGAATGTGTCCAAACGCGTTTTTCAGATCCGTATTCAATTCGTTATTAAAATCCCTATTCATTCTCCGTCACCCCCTTCCAGTCTGTTTTTCAGAAGTTTTCTGGCCCGGGTCAGCAGTGTGTATACAGTGTTGATATTTTTCTTCAGGATTCCGCTGATTTCGGGGGCGGTATATCCTTCATAATAGTGGAGATATATAACATCTCTGTACTTTGCCGGAAGCGACAGCACAGCTTCCAGCAGTTCGGAACAGGATTCGGGCATATCCTGCGGTTTTTCGATCAGTTGATCCAGAGAAACTGTTCTGTTTCGAAAGACGTTTCTTAAGAGATCCCGGCATGCATTGATCGTGACACGGATGATCCACGCCTTCTCATGCTCCGGACTGTCGAAAGGCGCAGTGTGAAGGACATATTTCAGAAATACTGTCTGAAATATGTCTTCCGTATCAGCATAATTTTTCAGATGAATCATGCAGATTCGGCGGACAGTGTCCGCATACAGATCAATTGCCCTGCGGGCTTCTTCCTCACTTCTCATTCCAGTTTCCCCACTCATGATCATTTCCGGTGTCAGTGTCCGCAGCCTGCACGATAACCACAGCCCTCGCCGTGTGTAATATCTGTATGATATTCGCAGGAGCTGCCGTGATGTCCCGGAAAACCGGAAGAATTCCGATTATTTCCGGCGCTGGCGTGACGGTGGATGGTCCCTGTGCATGTCAGGTTGTAATTCGGGCAGTGTTTTGCTGAATTTCCTGCAGACGGTGCTGTCTGACTGTTCTGGGCGCGGCCGCTGCCAACCGCAAATACGGTTGTACTCCCAAGTGTAAGTACAAGGACTGCTGTGATAATGACTGCTGCTGTTTTTTTCATATGAATTCCTCCTTATCATTTTTCGTAATTATTCTGTGTTTTACTATAAATACGAATGTGCCGGAGAAATCCGTTCACATGAAGCAGTAAATTCATTCTCTTTTTTAATGAAGTATAAATCCAAATTACCCGGGTGTCCATAAACAGGGGGGAGATGTTTTTCAAAGTACGCGAATTTTCAGTTTTTATTCAGAAAGACGCCAGGTATAATTTTCCGGAAAGCTGTTAAAATATATCCGACAGAAAAATTTGAATTAAGGAGGAACTATGGGAACACAACGGGAAATATCGGCGGAGTTTACCGAGCAAAGTATAAAAGGTTTTGAGCAGTATCTGTATGAAAGGGAAAACGCTGAGGCGACGATTGAGAAATATCTCAGGGACGTCAGAGCGTTTTTCAATATCTGGGTGATGATACCGGAGTTGATAAAAAGAAACTGATTGAATATAAAGAATGGCTTCTCAGCCAGTACAAAGTCAGCAGCGCCAACTCCATGCTGGCGGCATTGAATCAGTTCCTTGAATATCAGGGGTGCGGACATATGAAAGTAAAGCGGATCAAAGTGCAGCAACGGCTGTTCCTGAAAGAAGAAAAGGAGCTTTCCCAGGGGGAGTACCGCAGACTGGTGAGAACAGCGGAGCGGGACGGAAAGAAATGGCTTGCCCTTTGCATGGAGACGATTGCGTCTACCGGGATTCGTGTCAGCGAACTGAAATATTTCACAGTGGAGCGTGTGCGGAAAGGACGCATAGAAGTATACAATAAAGGAAAGTACAGAAGGATTTTCCTGCCGGAGTTTATACGTGAGAAACTTCTGGGATACTGTAGAAAGAAAAAAATAAAATCAGGGTGTATCTTTGTAGACAGTAAAGGCAATCCGAAGGATCGAAGCAGTATCTGGCGGGAAATGAAGCGCCTGAAAGAAAAATCGGGAATCAGCGGGGAAAAGATATTTCCTCATAATCTGAGACATCTCTTTGCGCGGAAATACTATCAGTGTACACGGGATATTGCCGGTCTGGCTGATCTGCTGGGACACAGCAGTCTGAATGTAACGCGGGTCTATACGTCAAATACAGGAAGGGTATATCAGATGCAGCTGGATCGGATGACCCTTTTGAAGATCTGAAACGAAGATCTGAAACATAATCTTAGTTATGTGATCTGAAAAGTATATAGAAAACAGACTTCGCAGCTTCGAATACATAATGTGAATGAAAAATCCGTATTTTTTCTAAAAATTAGTTCTTTTTTAATGATATCGCTAAAAAACTGTGATGTCAATTATGAGACTTTACTTTTACATATCAGTATTTTCTGAAGGCTGCAGTAAACAGCGGCTGTGAATAAATAAAGAAAATATTCCTCCTGGTGAACCAGGGGGATATTTTCCTGTCTGAAGTTTTGTCCTCAGCGCCCTTATTTCACATAACTAAGATTATGTGAAAAGGGGAAGAATAATCCTCATCTTCGTATACAGGAAGGAGCGGAAAAATGGACAAAGTCGGGAAAAAAAGCAGAGGGACATTTGTGGTTGAGGTTTTGGACTGTCAGAATGGGACAATGCAGGGGACTGTTTTCTGGGCAAATAAGCAGAAGAAAAAATCATTTCGCAGCGCATTGGAACTTCTGGAAATGATGGGGGCAGTTGTGGGAAATGATGAAGAAAAACGAGGGTTCAGATAGAAAACCACTGAGGAGAGAGGAATATGCTGCAGGCGGTAATCTGATGGTTCAGATGCTTGGCGGATTCAGTATGTCGTATGACGGGAAAGAGATCACATTCGGGAAAAACCGGATCTCAAAATCAATGCAGCTTCTGCAGCTGATGCTTTACAATAAGAAAGGAATATCGCGGTCAAAAGTGGTAGACATTCTGTATGGGCGGGGTGGTCTGTCCGATCCGTCGAATAATCTCAGAGTAACCGTCTACCGGCTGAGAAAAATACTGGAGGAATCAGAGCTTCCGCCGGGTGAGTACTTTACCACTGAAAACGCCATGTTCCGCTGGTCTGACAGCATACCGTTGTGCGTGGATGTCCTTGAATTTCAGCGTCTGATCGATCAGGCGTCAGAGGAGACGCAGAAGGAACGGCGAATCGCTGTGCTGGAATGCGCGCTCAGCTGGTACCGGGGCGACTTCCTTCCGAAACTTTCCGGGGAAGACTGGGTTATTTTGGAAACAGTGCATTATAAAAAAGAGTATGAAGATGCCCTTGAAGAAGTGCTGGAATACTACAGAGAAAACAAAAGATACCGGGATATGCTCAGATTGGCGGCGGAAGCCAGCAGCATCTATCCGTTTGATGAGTGGCAGACCTATAAGATCGATGCTCTGATCGGAATGGGAAGAGAAAAAGAAGCTTATAAAGTATATGGTCCTATGTCAAGATTTAGCGCAAGTTAAAATGAGAAATTTATCCTCATCTTAACTTACTAAGAGCTGTCCGTTTGTCTGTGTCTGCTCATATAGTTTTTCAAAGTCATTTGGCGACATATAATCGCA